>DASVHD010000027.1 GCA_036382775.1 bacterium
TGGTGATGCCGGGCGACAATGCCAATTTTGAGGTTGAGCTGATCACGCCGGTGGCGATCGAGGAAGGTTTGCGGTTCGCCATCCGCGAGGGCGGCAAGACCGTGGGCGCCGGCGTCGTCACTAAAATAATAGAATAAATGGCTAAATGGTTAAATAGAAAATTATGAATAAACTGAGAATCAGGCTCAAATCATATGACCACCGGATACTTGACCAGTCGATTAAATCGATTATCGACACGGCCAAGCGGTTCGGTATCAATATTGCCGGACCGATCCCGTTGCCCACCGAACGTTCTCTGTATACCGTACTGCGGTCACCGCATGTGGATAAAAAATCACGCGAACAATTTGAGCTCCGTGTGCATAAGCGCCTTGTGGAGCTTAACGACGTGACGCCGGATATAATCGACGCGCTTAACAAACTTGAGATACCGGCAGGCGTGTATGTCGAGGTCAAGGCGATATGATCGGTTTGCTGGGTAAAAAGCTCGGCATGTCGCAGCTCTTCACCGACGACGGCAAGCTCCTTGCCGTCAGCATGGTCGAAGCCGGTCCCTGCCCTGTTGTCCAGGTAAAAACTAAAGAAAAGGATGGCTACGAAGCAATCCAGATCGGTTTTGGCGAGAAAAAAAGAGTCAATAAGCCATTGGCCGGTCATCTGAAGAACGGTAAGCTCAAAACGATCGGCACGCTTGGCGAACTAAAGGTCAAGGACATTTCAAAATATAAAACCGGCGACCAACTTACGGTATCGCTTTTCGTGGTCGGCGATAAAGTCTCGGTCTGCGGCTATACCAAGGGTCGGGGATTTACCGGCGGCATGAAACGCTGGGGATGGATGGGCGGTCCGGCCACTCACGGGTCGATGTCGCACCGACGCATGGGCTCGGTAGGAGCCAATACATATCCGGGCAGGATCTGGAAGAATAAGACAATGCCGGGCCGTTATGGGAACGAAAGAGTGACGACAAAAAATATTAAAGTGGTCAAGATCGACAACGACAAAAATATCATTTACCTCGAGGGCGCGGTACCCGGTCCGACCAATGGATTCATCGTGGTCGTGAAAGGCGAATAACCCGTGGAAACTATCCTCTTGAACGTGCAGGGCGAAGAAATCGGCAGGCAGAAGCTGTCCGGCAAGATCTTCGAGCAGCCGGTGAAAAAGACCCTGCTGTGGGAAAATATCAAGAATCTACTTAATAACCAGCGGCGGGGCACGGCAAAAACCAAGACCAGAGCGGAGATCCGGGGCGGCGGTAAAAAACCATGGCGCCAGAAAGGCATCGGTTGGGCAAGGCACGGCAGTATCAGGTCGCCCATCTGGCGCAAAGGCGGCGTGGTTTTCGGTCCCAAACCGCGCGATTACTATGTAAAACTGCCCCAGAAAAAAAGACTCGGGGCGCTCATTATCTCGCTGAGCGCGAAGGCCGGTGAGAATAGAGTTGTCATAATCGAAGACATCAAACTTGACCAGCCAAAAACAAAAACAGTTTATAACCTATTGAAGACCGCAAAACTGGATGAAAAAAAACTGCTTATCGGTGTTGACAGCCTGTCCAGCAATCTGAAACTGGCGACGCGGAACATACCAAAAATAAATCTGCGCCGGATCATCGATGTCAACGCTTATGATGTGATGTCGGCTGATTACGTCCTGCTGACCAAAAAAGCGCTGGAAAACCTGGAGTTACGGTGCAGTACGAAAAAATCATAAAGCGCCCGCTCATCACGGAAAAGGCCGATACGCTCAAAGAGATCAACTGTTACCAGTTTGAAGTGGCAAGGGATGCAACGAAACGGGTGATCCGGGAAGCGGTGCAAAAATTATTCAATGTTGAGGTTATCGATGTGAAAACCGCTAATTTCCGAGGCAAGCCCAGACGCCTGGGAAGATCTGTGGGTCACAAAGCCGGATATAAAAAAGCCTCGGTATTCATCAAGCCCGGCCAGAAGATCGAGCTGGTCGAAGGGGTATGATCTGATGGGTGTCAAAACGTTCAACCCGACTTCAGCCGGACGAAGATTCATGATGGTCAACAAGCAGCCGGTCACCAAGGGCAAAGCTGAAAAACTTTTATCGTTCTCGAAAAAGACGACCGCGGGACGGAACAATATGGGCCGGGTCACAGCGCGTCATCGCGGCGGCGGCAACCGCACCATTATCAGGATCGTCGATTTCAAAAGGAACAAAGATACGATACCGGCGACGGTTAAGGGCGTGGAATACGATCCTAACCGGAGCGCGCTCATTGCCCTTGTCGTTTACCGCGACGGGGAAAAACGTTATGTCGTGGCGCCTGACGGCATTCAGGCCGGCGACACGATCGTTTCCGGCGACGATGCGCCGATAAGGATCGGCAACGCGCTGACGCTGAACAACATCCCGCTGGGCGTTGAGATCCATAATATCGAACTGCAACCCGGCAAAGGCGGCGAGCTGGTGCGCAGCGCCGGCCTTTCATGCCAGATCCTGGCCAAAGAAGGCGCCTATGCCCACATCAAATTGCCGTCCGGCGAGATCCGTCTCATCGATCTGCGGTGCCGCGCGACGATCGGCAAAGTTTCTAATCCGCTTCATTCCAGCATTGTTATCGGAAAAGCCGGCAGGAACAGGCATCGGGGTATCAAACCGTATGTCCGCGGGGTCGCGATGAACCCGATCGACCATCCCATGGGCGGCGGTGAAGGCAGGTCCCATGGCGGCAGACATCCAACATCGCCCTGGGGCTGGCTGACCAAGGGTAAGAAAACGCGCAAACGGAAAAAAGCTTCAAGCAAATTTATCGTCAAGAGGAGAAAGTAGTCTATGTCACGATCGTTGAAAAAAGGACCTTACATTGATGCCAAGCTTTTGAAGAAAATAACAAAACTGCTGGAGACCAAGGAAAAGAAAGTTATCAAGACCTGGGCCAGAAGATCGGTCATCCCCCCGGAGTTCGTGGGCTTCACGATCGCGGTCCACAATGGTAACCGTTTCATACCGGTGTACATCACGGAAAGGATGGTGGGGCATAAACTCGGTGAATTTTCGCCGACCCGGACTTTCCGCGCCCATTCCGGAGTCAGGAAAGCCGAGAAAGAAAGAGAGTTTGAAAAATGACGACCTCGGCGCGAGCGGTTAAGCGCTACGAACGCGCATCACCCTTGAAGGTCCGCAGGATCCTGCGCATCATCAAGGGCAAGCGCGTGCCGGCGGCGCGCGCGATCCTCCAGTTCCATCATTCCAAGCTAATACATCCGGTCTTAAAGACCCTCAATTCCGCCGTTGCGAACCTGAAAAACGCTATTGGTACGATCCGCCTTGACGACGGCGACATTCGCGTCAAGGAAGCGGTCGTGAACGATGGTCCACAGATGAAACGTTGGCGTCCCGGATTCCGGGGCAGCGCCGACATGATCATCCGGAGGACCTGCCACATCACGGTAACGGTCGATTCGCTCAAACCGATACCCGTCAAAAAAGGAGAATAGCTAATGGGACAAAAAACGCATCCGATCGGATTCAGGCTGGGGATAACCAAGGACTGGAAATCAAAATGGTTTGACCAGGCAGGTTACGCCAAGCTCGTGGCTCAGGATATTAAACTGCGCCGATATCTGGAACAGCGGCTCACCGAAGCCATGCTCGCGGATATCATTATCCGGCGGATATCAAACAAAGTCATTATTTCAATATTCACCGCTCAACCCGGCAAGGTCATCGGCAAAGGCGGAGAGGAGATCAAAAAGCTGCATGAGGAAATAAAAAGTTTGATCAGCAATGATATCGTTATAAACATTGAAGAGGTCAGGATCCCCGAACTTGACGCGCACCTGGTCGCCCAGAACATCGTCAAGCAGATACAGCAAAGGATATCGCACCGCCGCGCGATGAAGCGGGCGGTCATTTCCGCGATGAAGATCGGGGCGCGGGGTATAAAAGTCGCCTGCGCCGGACGTCTGGGCGGCTCCGAGATCGCGCGGACCGAATGGTACCGGGAAGGAAGGGTACCGCTGCAGACCCTCTCGGCCGATATCGATTTCGCGCGGACCACGGCTTTCACGATCTACGGCACGGTGGGGGTTAAAGTCTGGATCTATAAAGGAGACGCGCGCTAATGTTAGAGCCCAAAAAGGTCAAATACCGGAAACAACAGCGGGGTCGGAGAAAGGGTAAAGCAACGAGCGGCAGCACGTTCGCGTTTGGCGAATTCGGGCTGATCGCGCTGGAACCGGCATGGATCACCGCGCGTCAGATCGAAGCGGCCAGGGTTGCTATCACGCACACGATGAAAAAAGGCGCGAAGATGTGGCTCCGGATATTCCCGGATAAGCCGGTCACAAAGAAACCGGCAGAGACCAGGATGGGCAAAGGCAAGGGTATACCGGAGTTCTGGGTCAGTGTTGTCAAACCCGGCAGGATCCTGTTCGAGATTGAAGGCTTGACCGAAAGCGAAGCTCAATATCTGCTGCGCCTGGCCGCCAGCAAGCTGCCTTTAAAAACACGCTTTGTACGGCGCGCGGTAGGAGTCCATTATGAAAGCTTTTGAACTCCAGGAAAAAACCAAAGACGAACTGAAGGACCTGCTCGCCGGGCTCCAGAAAGAATTGTTCAATTTACGGGTACGCAGGATCGCCCGCGAACTCCCGAATCCGCTGCGGCTCCGCACGATCCGTCGCGATATTGCCAGGATCAAAACGTACTTAAGGGAAGAAGAACTTGGAAAACGCAAACTGATGGACGCTAAAAAGACCGCTCCGAAGGCTAAACCGCAAAAGAAAGGAGACGACCGTGCGAAAAAGTAAGATCGGCATCGTGATCGGAGACAAACCGACAAAGACGATAATTGTCCAGGTTCGGAATTATGTCAAACATAAGCTATACAAGAAATATATGCGGCAGAATACCAAGATTTATGTTCATGATGAGAAAGATGAATGCAAGGTCGGAGAAAGGGTCGTGATCCAGGAATGCCGGCCGATCTCAAAGCTTAAACGGTGGAGAGTGATCAAGAGGCTTTCATGAAAACCAATGCAAATTCTAAATTCCAAGCACTAAATAATAAACAAGCACTAATCACCAAATTACAAAATTCAAAACAGCAGGATTCTTTTTTTGAAAATTTGGATTTAGGATTTCGAATTTGTTTAGGATTTCGGATTTCGAGTTTAGGATTTGACCGAGCGAATGCGAGGCTTCTGTGATCCAGATCTACACACGGCTGAAAGTCTGCGATAACACGGGTGCGCGCGTGGCAATGTGCATCCATGTCGCGGGCAGCTCCGGCCGAAGGTATGGATATATCGGCGATATAATCAATGTCGCGATCAAGGATGCCATGCCCAACGCACCGGTCAAAAAAGGTGATAAAGGCAAGGCAGTCGTGGTCCGCACCAGTAAAGAATATCGCCGTCCCGATGGATCCTATGTCAGGTTCGACGATAACGCATGCGTGCTCATCAACGATCAGAAGGAACCCAGGGGTACCCGGGTATTCGGCCCGGTTGCGCGCGAACTCCGGGAAAAAGGTTTCACGAAGATCATCTCCCTCGCCAGCGAGGTCGTATGACCGCCATGCCTGCAGACAAGAATATGGGAGCCAGATAGAATGCGAAAATATTCACACCTCCGGGCCCTTAAGATCATCAGGCCGAAATTCCATGTAAAAAAGAACGATCTCATTGAGGTGATCACTGGTGAAGAAAAAGGCCGGCGGGGCCGGGTCCTGGAGATCATCAGCGAAAAAAACCAGGCGCTCGTCGAAGGCCTCAATATGATGAAAAAACACCAGCGGGCACGCTCCCAGAGACAGCCGGCCGGCATCGTTACCGTCCCCTCACCGATCCATATTTCTAATCTTATTCTTATTTGCTCAAAATGCGGCAAGAAAACAACGGTCATCTGGCAAAAAATAGAAAAAAAACGCGCCCGGACGTGCAAAGAATGCGGAGAGATAATTGAATAAAAAATATCTGCCCCGGTTGAAATCATATTATGACACTCAGCTCAGGAAAACGCTCATGAAAGCATTAGGTTACAAGAACATCTACCAGGTCCCGGAATTGAAAAAGATCGTCATCAATAGCGGCTGCGGCGAAGCGGTAACCGACCAGAAACATCTGGAGATAGTGCGGGAAGACTTGATGAAGATCACGGGCCAGGCGCCGGTATTCACGAAGGTCAAGCGACCGATCTCCAACTTCAAGATCCGCAAGGGTATGGTGATCGGCATGAAGATCACCCTGCGGGGGGCGATAATGTATGATTTCTTCGACCGGTTCGTCAATTTCGCGGCCCCTCGTATCAGGGATTTCCGCGGATTTCCAAGGGATTCGTTCGACGGCCGCGGCTCTTACAACATGGGACTTAATGAACAGACGATCTTCCCCGAGATCGAATACGATAAGGTAAAAAAGGTCTTTGGCATGGATATCGCGATCGTTACCTCGGCAAAGAAAGACAGTGATGCCATGGCATTGCTCGAAGGCCTGGGGATGCCGTTTGAACGGAAGAAATAAGGCAGGGATGCCGTTTGAAAAAAAGAAGTGATGATGGAACGTGTTGGAGTAGAGCCTTCAGGCTCGTGGGTTACGGGCGTAAACACCCTACTCCAGAACATCGCGAAATAACAAGGAGGTTTGATTGGCAAAATTATGTTTGATTAACAAACAGAAGAAAACACCCAAATTTTCGACCAGGAAATACAACCGCTGCGAACGCTGCGGACGGCCCAGAGCTTACTACCGCAAATTCGGACTGTGCCGCATCTGCCTGCGAGAACTTGCCTTAAAGGGTGAGATCCCGGGCGTCAGAAAAGCGACCTGGTAACGGATCGTCATAGGTTATCGGGCAGCGCAGCCGGTTAAAGCCCCAAATCCACATTCTTCTCATATCCTCGTAACCTCACAACTTCTCAGCTTCGATCTTTATCACATCCCCCCAGCCACAAAACCACCTAGCCCCGCTTTATTTCAATCCCCAGCTTCTCCCCTATTTTATCCATCCGTTCATAATCGGTCAGGTCCAGCATTAAAGGCGTGATCGATATATATCCTTCGCTGGTCGCCTTGAAATCAGTGTCGTCAGCGATCTTATAAGAAAGCACGCCGTCGATCACACTGTATTTCACGCCGTCGCGGTCGCCGTCGCTGATCACCTTGTCCTGGTAGATGCGTTTGCCCATCTTGGTTATCTTTTCACCTTTGATCTTGCCCCGCGGGATATTCACGTTGAGGACAAGCTTTGACACCGGCGCTTTCAATACCCTTTCCGTCAGACCCTTAGTGTATTTCGCCGCATCGCTGAAATCTCTGAATTCTACGTCATCCACCGAAACGGCCATGGACCTGATGCCCAGGGTCGCCGCCTGCAGCGCGGCCGCCACTGTTCCCGAGTAGAAAACATCGCTCCCCATGTTGGGCCCGTGGTTAATGCCAGAGATAACCAGGTCGATCCTTCCCGGACCCAGCAGGTCATGGTAAGCCAAGAGCACGCAGTCGGTCGGTGTGCCGTCGACAACGTAGAACTTGTCGCGCAGGCGCTCGACACGGATCGGTCTGCGCAGGGTCAACGAATGGCTGGCGCCGCTTTGCTGATAGCGTGGCGCCGACACCAAGACCTCAAATCCTTCTTCCTTTCTCAGCGCGTTGTAAAGCGCCTGAAACCCAGCGGCGTCGTATCCGTCGTCGTTGGTTAATACGATCAACGCCATAAGAACCCCACCGCCATCCGGATGAACCTGATGGTATCCATGACCGGCAGAATATAGCTTTTCTCGTTCCCGTATATCGTCTTGATCGGGACCGACCCGATCCGGTAGCCGGCAAGCCCAGCCTTGCATGCCAGTTCCGATTCGGTCTGGAAGTTCCTGGTTCTCAAACGTACCCGATCAAATATCTTCAGATCGATCAATCGGTATCCCGACTGCACATCCGGAATGTAGCGGTTGCTTAACAGCGAGATCACCAGCGACGTAGTCCGGTTGGTAAATTTGCGCGATATCGGCATCGGGGCTCGGTCATTGCGCCGGGAACCGATTATGACATCAAAATCACCATTGGAATTCAGAAATTCATTCAATTCGTTCACGCGATGCTGGCCATCGGCGTCCATGGTTATGACTTTTTGTAGACCGTTTTTTCTCGCCTCATCAAAACCCTGGTTCAAAACCCAGCCCTTGCCGGTATTTTTGCTGTTTTTTAAGACCCTCACCCCGCACCGTTCCGCGATCACCGCGGTTTTGTCTTGCGAACCATCGTCGACGACAATGATGTTTTCTTTCTTGAAACCATAATCAATGAGGTCTTGGATAAGTTGACCGATCGTTCTTTCTGCATTGTATGCTGGGATAACTACTCCAATTTTATTTGGACTTTGCACCCCCTATTTTAACCCATCTGTCGTCAAAGTCAATCCCTGCTCTTGTCATTCCCGCGCAAGCGGGAATCCAGCCGCAACCTTCAGGTTGCGAAACTATGCAGGTTTCACCGGAATTTTACGCAGGCTGAAGCCGGCAGCTACAATTCCACCGAAAATTGAATAATTACCATCGTGTTAATTGCTATTGACATTACCAACTCAAATCACTAAGATATAGTAACAGTAAGATTACAAAGCATTTAGATCGACCTTTGAGGAGGTTTCAATGAAACATATAAATCTGTTAGTCACGATATTGTTCTGCACAACCGCACTGAGCTTCGCGGATCAACATAAATACCTGGTGCGCGTTGACGATCTGGCTGATCATAACTACCCCATCGTCGAGATCATTGAGAACCATTATCTGATGCTTGCCGGCGACAAGGAGGTCGAACGTTTAGACGCTGATCTTGTTCCATACCGGATCCTTGATGCTGATGCCGGTTCGGGAGCCTGTTACCTGGTCTACCTTTCAGGTGAATCAGCCGAAACCGTCGGTCAATTCGGAACTATCCTTGATCGCTACGAGGACTGTGTTCTGTTGAAAACGACCGCAGAGAACGTCCCGGAGCTTAACCGGCTTAAAGTCGAACTCAACCGTCTGTCTACAAGACCGATAAATGTGTTTTCACCGATCGTACCCCAGGAAGCGGATCTCAGCCGCGCGCCCGACACTTTGATCCAGAAAATGGTGACCGCCGTGTCTCAGGACAGCATCCAGGCCTCGATTTTGCGAATGCAGAGAATGTACACGCGTTACGCGACGACCGACTCAAACAGGATCATCCTCGTAAACTGGATCCGCAGCCGGCTCATCGCTTACGGCTATGACAGCGTTTATTTCGAAAATTTCGACGCGAACTATGGTCCCAATGTCATTGCCATTAAGCGCGGTGAGGTATACACGAATTGGAACCGGTATTGCGTGATCGACGGGCATATTGATGACGTGCCAAGCAGCGGATACGCGCCAGGGGCTGATGATAATGCATCCGGCACCACGGCGATGCTTGAAGCAGCGCGGGTGGTTAAGAACTATAATTTCGAAAACACAATCCGCTTTATCGGGTTCAACGCCGAGGAGCAGGGATTGATAGGCAGCGACTCCAACGCCACGCGGGCCTATGTCCAGGGCGACACGATACTCGGCGTGTTCAATTTCGACATGATCGGTTATGTGACTTCCGCGAACCGCGACACCATGAACGCCCATTACTCGACCGCGGTTCCCGGCTGCAGCCTGTTCGTCTGCCAGTGGTTCCAGGCCGTCGCCGACACTTACACGCAGCTTAAGATCCGGCGTGTGCGCAACACCGGGACCAGCGGCGGCTCTGATCACGTAAGCTTCTGGCAGAATGGTTATAAGGCGCTGTGCGGCATTGAGCGAGTGCTCACACCCATGTATCACACAATCGGCGACACGATCGGACCTTACATGTACGGAAATTGCGGAGTTAATAACCTCCCCTTTGCAACCAAGGTAATCCAAACCGGCGTCGCCGCCCTGGCAAAGCTCGCGGTACCCATCCATTCCGGGACCGGCAGCGAGGAACTGAATGCCGGCGCGGGTCTGAACCCGTCATTGGAAATAATACCCAATCCTTTCAATAGCAACCTGACGGTCAGATTCCAAATCCAAAATTCACCCCCACCCTTCCCCTCCCCCCTCGAGGGGGAGGATAAAGGAGGAGGGGATTATTCAAATATGTCGTTAAGGATCTTCGATGCAAGCGGCAAACTGGTGAAATCATTTAACCAATTACCAATTACACAGTTACACAGTTACTCAATTACTTGGTCCGGCACGGACCAGAGCGGCAATCCCCTTCCCGCTGGCGTTTATTTCGTAAAACTGGAAACACCTGAAACAACGAGGATAGAAAAGGCTGTGCTACTCCGGTAACGATATTAACGCTCCAAACGATCAAAACGAAACTAACGAATTTTGTCTTGACTTCCAATGTATTGTGAATAAAATATCTCAATGAAAAACATCGCCGTTCTTGCATCCGGCCGCGGATCGAACCTCGAAGCCCTGATACTAAACAAGGAACGTGGTTTCCTGCAGGCGAATATTGCGATCGTCCTGAGCGATAATAAAGACGCGAAGGCGCTGGAAATTGCCCGCGCGCACAATGTCAAAGCGCAATGGCTTGATCCTGGACCGAAAAAAACCTGGCTCCTGCCCGAATATGAGGAAAATTGGGTACGGGTACTGAAAGAAAACAACACTGACCTGGTCTGCCTTGCCGGGTTCATGCGGATCATCAAAAAACCCCTGCTGGACGCTTTTAACGGCAGGATACTGAACATCCATCCATCCCTTCTGCCCGCTTTCCCGGGTCTTGAAGTGCAGAAAAAAGCCCTTGAATGGGGCGTAAAGTTCTCCGGCTGCACCGTGCATTTCGTCGATGATTCGGTAGATGGTGGCCCGATAATCGAGCAGGCAGCAGTTTCTATTTTGGATGACGATACACCTGAAACCCTGGCCGTGCGGATCCTAAAGGAAGAACATCGGATCTATGCCGAAGCGGTCAACCTGGCGGTCTCGGGCAAATACCGGATCGAAGGCAGACGGGTCATAAGGACATGAAGCTATGAGGTTATGAGGCTGTGAGGCTCCTTCTGCATATTGTCATTGCGAGCAATCCTTGTGCGAAGCAATCTCAGCCCCATCCGCTGTTTTCCGCCTTTACGCGCTTCCTCTCCCATTGTGGCAACATTGAAGACAATACTGCCAACAACAACTGGTGTCCCGTTAGTGGGAGTGGGTAAGGGTGAGGGGTAAATAAATGCTTAAGCAATTCCACCTCATCGACAACAAGATCTGCGAAGGCAAAAATAATGACTGCCCGATCAAGATATACGTGAGTCCGAACGAAGAAGAAAAAAAATATATGGTCGAACATTATCTGATCGACGATCATACCCTGGCCTCGGCGCTTGACCCGGATGAATTATCTCGTTTCGAAACCGAACCGAATCACGTCGCTTTGATCTATAAACGGCCGAAGAACTATTCGGCTAAGGACCAGCTGCTTTTCAAGACTCATACTATTGGATTGTTTTATTTTAAAGATTTCATCATTATCGTCATGAACGACGATATTAACCTGTTTGACGGCAAGCAGTTCAATAAGGTAGCATCGATCAACGAATTGGTCCTCAAACTGATCTATCGGTCGATCATCCATTTCTTGGAACATTTGAAAGTCATGAACATGATATCGAATGAACTGGAGATGAAGATCAACAAGGCAATGGAGAATCGCTACCTGCTCAACATGTTCACGCTGGAGAAAAGCCTTGTCTATTATCTCAATGCCATCAATTCCAACGGGGTTCTGATCGAAAAGGTCAAATTAAATGCCACCAAGTTCAGTTTCAACACTGAGGAACTTGAACTCCTTGATGATATTGTCATCGAAAACAATCAGTGTTATAAGCAGGCCGAGATCTATTCCAACATTCTCGCCAGTCTAATGGATGCCCGGGCTTCGATCGTCAGCAACAATCTTAATATCCTGATCAAGATCCTAAATATAATTACGATCGGCATCATGGTACCAACGCTCATCGTTTCGATATTTTCCATGAACGTGAAACTACCGATTTTCCAGGAACACCCGCTTGCTTTCTGGTTCATCCTTGGTCTTTCTGGTCTATCCGCGTTTGTCGTCTTCTTCGTTTGGCGGATGCTGAAGCTGTAAAAGACAGTAATTAGTTAATAGTAATTAGTAATTAAAAGAAAGTAAAAAATAGTGGTAGCCGCAGGCTTCAAAAAACAATGCAGTATAACTGGTGTCCCTTTAGGGGCTTTAGCCTGCGAATGAATGGTTAGGTAGTGGCAGACCTTGGTCTGCATCTGTCATTCCGTGTCTAGCACGGAATCCAGAAAAAAGTTTTCGGCTTTGTCTAGAAAACTTTTTGGAGAAAAGTCCCGTATGTTTATGAAAACCTTAGGAATATCCGGGATTATAAGGGGCTTCATAAGAAAAAAATGCCTGTAATCAGAACACTGCCTGTCGGTCCTGATAGCGCAGGCAAAAAGATACCTGCACCAAGATAAGGACACGGTGCGGGGGAATTAAAGGCATCCTACCTCAAAACCTCCTCTCCCTTGATGGGAGAGGGTAAGGGTGAGGGTGAAAAAAAAACTTTTTGGAGAAAAAGGGGGGGGGCAGCGCCCCTCATTAAAACTGCATGATCTTGTCAGCGTGCAGCTGATGGTCCTGCTACCGATGGGTAATAGTTGTCACCCGGGCGTGTAAGAGCAGCCAACGGGGGAATTAAAGGCATCCTTCCTCAAAACCTCCTCTCCCTTGATGGGAGAGGGTAAGGGTGAGGGTGAAGAAAAAACTTTTTGGAGAAAAGGGGGGTGTAACCCCTCTTTGGAGGGTGGTTCCGGGGTCCCCCTTCCTCAGCACCTCCTCTCCCTTGATGGGAGAGGGTAAGGGTGAGGGTGTAAATAAAACTTTATGGGGAAAAGTCCCGCATATTGTTTATAATATCATTATGATTATGCGGGATTAAAAGGGGCTTCATAAAAAAAAATGCCTGTGGATAGGGCACGACCTGCCGGTCCTGATACTACAGGCAAGACAATTCCCGCACCAGGAGTTAGACACGGTGTGGGGGATTCGTGGCCTCCACGATATTTTACTTTTTCTAAAATATTGTGGAGACAAGGGGGTATTACCCCCTTGAAAGGGCGGTTAGCTCAGTTGGTTAGAGCGTCGGTCTCACATACCGAAGGTCGCTGGTTCAAGTCCAGTACCGCCCATGCCAATTTTGTTTAAATTTTATTTTTAATTTGATTGCAAAATTGAGCATCCCCCCTATCGGGGACACCAATTATTTCTGTGCTTGATTTATTCTTCTGAAGCCGCACGCCTTCATGCCGTCAGGCATGTTGCGGGACTCATTGAAAAACGTGCGTCTGGTTTCCCATTTCTTCACCCCTCCCCTTTGTCATTGCGAGCAATTCTCGTACGAAGCAATCTCATCTTTTTATAATGTCAAGGCAAAAGTTTACAAAAATATCAACATTGCTTACAAGCATAAAATAACTACTGAAATATCGGAAGATTTAAGGCATGAAAGTTTACAATTAATGGCAGCCGCCTTTTTTCTTTTTTCGGGAATCATCAAAAAAGGCAATTACTGGTTTCCCGTTTCTGCCATTATTATCTTCTATTGCATATGGTAATAGCGGACATAAATATTTGAGCGTAGGCCAGGAAAAACTGCAGGTCCCTCCCTGAAGCGGATTTGTAATCCCCCATATCGACGTTAGGGGATTCCCGCGGAAGGGATTAATTGAGGATTTTGCCCGGCATGTGCCGTTGGAACATCAGCAATGAAATCGCATAGGTGATCCCAATTCTTCTCCAAATAATAAATCGTTTGATAAGAAACACCTTGACAAAGTACTGTTTTGGCATATAATTGGTATGACAGATTGGAATACCAGAAAGGAGGTATGATGTCCAAGGCGAAAATCACGATCAGCATGGATAGAGAATATGTGAATGAATTAATGCGGATCGCCATGCAAAGACATATTACCCGGAGTCATGTCATTGAAGAAGCATTCAAATTATGGAAGAGAGAGCAGATGGAAGCGGCCCTGCGGGATGGCTATAAGACAATGGCCAAAAGCGACAAGAAGACGGCGGAACAAAACATCAGACTCGCGAAAGAGCTGCCATATGACTAAGGATTTTCCGAGACGCGGCGAAATCTGGTTGGTAAATTTCAATCCCGGCCGGGGTAGCGAGCAGAAGGGCATTAGACCGGCGCTCATCATCCAGAATGATATTGGCAATCAACATGCGGCCACGACGATTGTGGCGGCGATAACGTCCGCAATTAAGATCTATCCAGTTACAGTTCACTTGCCCGTAAAGAGTGTCGGTTTGTCAAAAGCTTCAATGGTGAATCTTGCCCAATTGCTGACGATCGATAAATTACGGCTTATGAAACGAATCGGTAACTTACCGGCTGAATTGACGGGCCAGGTAAATGAGGCTTTAAAAATAAGCCTCGGAATATAGACTATCATTTAACTGATGTGTATGGCACACTATAGTCCCATTACAGTATGGTTTTTGTTAAGTATTACAAGAATGGGGAACATGGCACATTGCAAATCCCGTTTCCTTATATGTAATATGTATCTATGAATATAGAAAAGACGGGGAATCCGAAAGGGACTTGTCGGCGTTCCTGAAACTCACGATATTTCATGCACTTTCAGGGTATCCGAAAAAGAGCGTATGTCTCACATGCGATATTGGCTCAAACTTATTTGTTTGATTGCCAATTTCAGCATCTCCCTAATGGGACAACCAATTATTTCTGTTGTTTGATTTTCAATGAAGCCGCACCTTGTTGCTCGTCACTATAAAAATAATGCAATAGTAATTTTTGTTGAACCCTTGAATACCTAATCGAATTGCGATCCATTGAAACGAGCAAGGTGCGGGAGTTCTTCACCTCTCCCCTTTGTCATTGCGAGTTCCGCTTAAGCGGGACGAAGCAATCTCATCTTTCTATTGCCGCCCTAAGTTTCTTTCAGGGATGATTGGGAACTTTCGTTGGCATACTACTAGGTGAATTTTGTCGATTAGCGGGACAGCAAGTCCTGGAATTCTTCCAATGTCAATCCCGCCTGCCGAATAATCGCTCGAAGAGTTCCTTTTGCGATTTCCTTGTGATTAGGTACTGTTAACCGGCGGTGCGGCGGATGTATATTTCTTAAAATAATATGGCTGCCAGTCTGATGGTCTTTAAGGTATCCTGTTTTCTTGAGTACTTTACAGAGCGCGGAACCGGATAATAATGGCAGTTTACCCAATTGCTACTTCAACTACTTCTTCTAATATCGAAGGTGGGATGGGCTCATGGTGTTTTTTCAAACTTTTTAAATATCCGGTCATTGCATCTTTGATGTTCATTAAGGCTTCTTTACGCGTCTTTCCCTGGGAAATGCAGCCAGGTAAGGAAGGGCATTCGGCAACGAAAATGCCATCCTCATCTCGTTCAATAATTATGCGATACTTCATAAAGTTATTTTATGCAGAATAATCCGACTGTCAATAGAATTGAAGTGTTTTTAAAGAAAAATACAGATCACTCAATGCTCTGAGTAATCTGTATGGCAGTTTAAATTGTCAATATCTATCATCCAAATTTGGTCACTGACTGATGACCAAAAATGCAGTGATATGGGGTCAAATCACGATATAATACTTTTTATTTCTCCTCCCCTGCTAATGATTTCTTTGTCTTTTCATATTTTCCACGCCCCGCTTCGGTTCGGAAATAAAATCCGCTTGCCCTGCCCATTTCTTCCAGCTGCAGACGCGTGGCGGCCAGAAAATCGTCATCCAGGGAATAGCCTTTGAGATCGCCTTTCTTGGTCTGTTCCACTGGGAGCAGAACCCGGACGATCTCCGACGATTGGTCTTTGCGTTCGGCCGTAACCATCCAGTCAACCTCGATACCCGGAGTGCCGCCGATCATGAACCGGTTGTTTTCGACATTTTTAACGATGTAAACGTCGGATCCGCCGATGCCGGTCAGGGCGATCATGGAATTTTGGGTGAGTCCGTCAAAGTAATCGGGCAATGCCACTTCGACCCGTCCGTCCGGTCCGATCTTGGTTTCACCCTGGTAGATCAAAACCATTTCCGGGGATTCGACGAAATAATGGTTGAGGATTTTATTGTCCGGATCGAGCGGGTGGTCGATGGTG
>DASVHD010000028.1 GCA_036382775.1 bacterium
TTTCCGGATCCCATAACAATTACTCAAAGCAATGTCCGTATAGAAATCCGAGATATTCGGATAATTGTTACGGTATGGCAACGACACCCAGTTCTTGTCCGTTAATGATACATTCTCGTTTAATACCTGCCGAAACTTGAATCCCATGTTGGATGGATAGGACAGGTTCCGTCCATAATCAACGGCTTTCACCAGGTAATAATAGCTCGTGCCAGACCCAACCACGCCGGCATCGGTGTAGTTCGTATCCGGTCCCGTGCTGTTACCGACATAAGTTCCCGTACCCGGGATATAATTCGGTGTTGTGTTCCGGTATACCGAGTAATATTCGATGATTTCGGGGTTTCCGTTGACATCGGTCAAGACTTTATTCCACGTTAGCACCACGTTGTCGCTTGACTTGATAGCGCGCACCACGTCCGGAGGAATGGGCGCGATCCAGTCAAAGGGCTGCCAGAAACCGATGATCCCCTTGTAAGTGCCGCCCGCGACACTGCCGATCGTGGTCTGGCTTATTGTGCCATAAAGAATATAACCGGTAGAAGTGGCTTTTGTACCGCCCGAAGAGATAACGTCTTTTACAAGATCATATTGTCCGAATAAGACAAATGGTATTAGCAACAGAGCAAAGTACTTCATGGAATCCTCCTTAAGTTATTATAAAATTTATCACGATTCACTTTATTAAACACCCAATTTCGTAATGCAATGTTGATTATTCTTATATCATTATACTTAAATCTATTTGCCTGTCAAGCGTTGATGGCGCCAGAATTTATTAAAAGCGTTTCACTGGCAACCTTTTATCGCAGGCATTTTCAAAGATCACGCAGTGCGGTACTGCCTTATATTATACACACAACTTATTAAAAACCTATTAATCCGCTCAACCCCTGTTTTTTATCGAATTTTCAGCACTTTTGATCCAATATCAAACAACAATATTGTCGATCAGCCTGGTCTTCCCGAAATAAACCGCGGCGGCGATAAGCACCCCCTTTTGTATCCTTTTCATATCGGTCAGGTTTTCGGCGTCGACCGCCCGGATATAATCGACCCTGCCTCCCTTGTTTTTGATCATTTTTCTCATGGTCCGAAGAGCTTTTACCGCGGAGCATGATTCTTTCCGGCAGAGCCGCTTTACCCAGCGCAGGCTTTTAATTATCACCGCGGCATTTTTTCTTTCTTTTTCAGTCAGATATTTGTTGCGCGAACTCATTGCCAGGCCATTACTTTCCCTGATCGTCGGTGCGGCGATTATCCTGATATCGAGGTTAAGGTCCTTTACCATTTTTTTGATGATCAACAGCTGCTGGAAATCCTTTTTTCCGAATATGGCGATATGGGGTTTAATGATATTGAACAGTTTCAGCACTACCGTCGCCACTCCCCGGAAATGACCCGGTCTTGACGCGCCGCATAGAATTCCGCTCCATCCTTGCACTTCAACGAAAGTTCTGTAACCATGCGGGTATATTTCCTTTACCGTCGGATAGAATATTATGTCCGCGCCCTCGCCTTTCAAGAGCGACTGATCGTGTTTGAGATCTCGCGGATAACGTTTGTAATCCTCTTTTGGTCCGAATTGGGTTGGATTAACAAAGATAGAAACGACAACGAGGTCGCTCTTTTTGCGGGCAGTTCTTACCAGGGATAGATGACCCCGGTGCAATGCGCCCATGGTCGGTACAAAACCAATGGTCAAGCCCTTACGGCGCTCAAGACCGATGATCTTTTTAACCTGATCTATGTGTCTTACGATCAGCATATCGTGTCAAAAGAACAATGTCCGGCTATCTTACGATCAGCAGTTTGCCCGTATATTTATCTTTGCCGGCGACAACCGAGCAAAAATAGACGCCCTGCGGCAGGTCTTTGCCGGCGTCATCGCTCAGATCCCAGTACTCCGTGTAATGACCTGGGCTGCATGATCCGTCAACGATGGTCTTGACCTTTTGTCCGGCCGCGTTGTAGATCGCGATCCTGAGGTCAGCCTGGTCTGAAATGCGAAAACTGATATTCAAGAAATGACGCGCAGGGTTAGGAAACGCGGAAAAATGTGCCAGCGCGCTTGAGCCGAACTCGCCGACCGTTACGCCGCTGTAGATGCGGAATCTGAACAGGTGCGGCGGCACGTCCTTTGGTGAAGTCCGGCGGATATTTTGCGTGTTTTTCGCGAGAATATAGTAATACACCGTATCGCCAGCCGTCTGGTGCGGTATGTACGCGGCGTACACGCCCTGCGTGTCAACGACCGAGTTCAGCGCCAGGGTGCTGTACGAACCGTTCGCGCCGACCTTGTAGAATACAAGCGTGGATTCGGCACGCAGGCTGCTTGACGTTATTATCCGGCACCGTATCCGGTACGTACTGACCAGGTCGCTGGTATCGGGATACGGATAGTGTCTGACATGAACATACTGGGATGCCGGCACCTGCATGGCGATGCAGTGGATCGCGCCGCCCGAACTCGCCATGGACGAACAGTTGATGCCGACTATTTCATAGCCGGGCAGGGCGTTCTGGTAAGCGGCAAGACCCTCGGGGTCTTCGGGCAGGCTCCAGGTAGGAACCAATACCTTATTGTTGACGAACAGCGAATTCAGATAGGTCGGCGGCGCGTCCGAAGTTGTCCAGGGCATGATGACCCGGACTACCCGGTAATTGAATCCTTCGCGGTTCTTCATGTGCGTGATCGAATCGGCCCGGTTGTTAAGCACTGTATCGTTTTCATGTCCGGCTTCGTAATCGCCGACCATGACCAGCGTGTCATTGAGGATCTTTGTCCACAGGTCAATATGACCCGTATATTCTGTTCGCATTCGCTTCATAGGCGCGGTCAGTTCCAAGCCGCTATAGTTGCGCATCATCGTATCGATCGTATAGGCAGAATAACCGGGATTTTCTTCGTATATCAGGCTGCTGAAAAATCCCCTGCCCAGGCCATCAACCATAAAATTACCGCCCGGATGCTCGAGCGGCGAACCGTAGACCGGGATCCCCCATGCCTGACCGATCCGCCAGGGGATCGTGTCGTCGGAAGGCCGGGGACGGTTGTATTGAAAATCGATGATGCCTTCGGTTCCATCCTGCCTGCGTATGAACCATGGACCATAATCGCGGATCCAGACCGAGTTGTTGGGGAAGACATAGAACCTTACACTGTCAAGCGGAACACCGCCGCTGGTCAAATAGCTTTTTATGCTTGTTGTATCCGAAGCATAACCGGGAATGATATACGCCTTGCAGGACGAGACCACTCCACGGACGATCTCGCGTTCCACCGTGTTATATGAACCATAGATCCACGTCACCCAGACGCCTCTCAGCGGTTCGAATTCAGCCGGCGTCTCGACCCAGCCGCCGGGCGGCGCCGTGATCACATGCCCCTGGCCGATCTTGTCGATCCTCAGGCTTTCCTCGGCGGTCATGTACTTGGGCAGAAATACGTTATTGTCAAGTTGGACTGAAAATAGAACAAAACAAATGATCGCGCTCATCCATCCTCCTTTATTTTCTTTCGCAGCTATTATATATCATATACTTGCCAAGTCAAGGCAAGCAGCCCGGCATTTATACGAGTTTCAGGTCAGTCCCTTTAGTTTTTCAAAGAATATATCTTTTATTTCGTTCAACCGGCTGGCGGTCTTAGCCTCGAACCGCAACACCAGGACGGGCTGGGTGTTGGAAGCGCGTACCAGTCCCCAACCGTCGCCAAAATCCACGCGCGCGCCGTCAATATCGAGAACCGGATAATCCTTCTTGAACGCTCCGGTCAATTCCTTGACAATACCGAATTTTTTCTCGTCCGGCACGTCGATCCTGATCTCCGGCGTTGAGAAATATCTGGGCACGCGCTTTGCCAGGTCCGATAGTCCGACACCATTGCCGAGTATTTCCAACAGACGCAGGCTCGCGTAGATCGCGTCGTCATAACCAAAATAGCGGTCGGCAAAGAAAATATGCCCCGACATCTCCCCGGCCAACGGTGAATGTTCAAGCTTCATCTTGGCCTTAATCAAAGAATGGCCGGTACGGTACATGACGGGTGTGCCGCCCAGCTGCGCGATCCTCTCTACCAGCCCTTTTGAGCATTTGACCTCGAATACTATCTTGGCGCCAGGCGATCTTTTAAGCACCTGCTCAGCATAGATCGCGAGCAGAACATCACCCCATATGATATCCCCGCGCTCATCGATCACGCCGATCCGGTCGCCATCGCCATCGATCCCGATCCCCGCATCATACCTTCCTGCCTTCACACCTTCAATAAGATCCTTTATGTATTTTTCAACCGTCGGGTCGGGTAAATGATTCGGGAAACTGCCATCCGGTTCTTTGAACAGGATATCGTGTTCAATGCCGACCTTTCCCATGATCTCATCCATCATCGGCCCGCACGTGCCGTTGCCCGTATCAAAGATGGCCCGCAATCCCTTTTTTATATTAACCTTCCCGGTGATGTATTTTATATACTCTGGTACGATATTCTTTCTTTCGATCTTCCCGTCGCCTTTAGAAAATTCGCCTGCTTCAACAAGCTTTCTCAATCCCTGGATCTCTTCGCCAAAGATCGAACTTTTTTTGGCGCAAACTTTGAACCCGTTGAATTCTTTGGGATTATGGCTCGCCGTGATCATAATGGCATTATCGCAATTGAGATGATACATTGAGAAATAAAGCACCGGCGTCGGCACCATGCCGATATCGATAATGTTGCAGCCGGTCCCGGTCAACCCTTTTTGCAGGGCTTCTGAAATGCGCGGCGAAGACAAGCGCACGTCATGACCGATCACCACGGTATCGGTTTTATGCCGCCGGTAATACGTGCCAAAACCCAGGCCGAGGAGGTTTACCTTTTCATCCGTGAGATCTTGCTCCGCGATGCCGCGGATATCGTATTCGCGGAAGATCAGGGGATTGACCGCGGTCAAAGCTGCGCCTCGACCAGACCGATCACTTCTTCAATGATCTCGAGCGCGTAGCGCGCGTCGTCTTTGGTGATCACAAGCGGCGGTGAGATGCGGAGAGAGTTAAAACCGGCGCCGTACAGGATCAGGCCGCGTTTGAAACATTCACCGGTGATCACTTCCTTGATGTTCTTTCCGTTGCGGGTCACGGTCTTCGGAAAAATTTCCCTAGTCGCCTTGTTCTGCACAAGTTCCAGCCCGATCATCAGACCCAGACCCCTGACCTCACCGATGATCTTGTGTTCACTTGCGAGCTCGGTCAACTCCTGTTTCATAAAAGCGCCGATCTTTGCGGCATTGGCGATCAATCCTTTCTCGATGAGTTTCAGAGAAGCGATCCCGGCCGCCGCGATGACCGGGTTTCCGCCGAAAGTAGAACCATGAGCGCCGGGCACCCAGGCGCGGTTGTCGACCCCGGGATCCATAAGCTCGGCTCTGGCCACGGTCGCGCTCATGGGCAGACCCGAGGCGATCGCCTTGGCCACCAATATGATATCCGGAACAACACCGACATGATCGCAGGCGAACCATTTCCCGGTCCTGCCCAGGCCGCTCTGGATCTCGTCAAAGATGAGGATTATGCCGTTTTTATCAGCGATCCTTCTTAAAGCCGGTAAAAACTCTTTGGGCGGCACGATGTAACCGCCCTCGCCCTGGATCGGTTCGACCATGATCAGAGCTACATCATCGGGATCGATAAGCCGCTCAAAAACGACATCGGTCAGATATGACAGACAGCGCAGCAAAGGCACGCCTTCATAGTCTCTGACGATGCACTCCGGGTAAGTGTCGTTAAAAATGCAGTGATAGCAATAAGGATACGGCACATGGTGGACCTCGGGGATGAGCGATGAAAAGTGAGCACGCTGGATCTTCTTACTGCCGGACATTGTCATCCCGGCAAAGGTCCGGCCGTGAAAAGCGCCGATAAAACTGATCATCCTGGGCCGGCGCGTATAATACCGGGCGATCTTCAAGGACGCTTCAACGGATTCCGCGCCCGAACTGCCGAAATAAATGCGCTTGGCATGGCGGCCGGGCGTGATCTTCATGAGTTTTTCCGCCAGGGTGACTTGCGATTCATAATAAAAATCGCTGCCGGAAATATGGATGAGTTTCTTCATCTGTTCAAGGGCTGCGCTGATGACCTCGGGCGGGCAGTGCCCGGTGCCGACCACGGCAAACCCAGCGCCGAAATCAAGGTACTCCCTGCCGTCAACGCTCCACACCCGGGCCCCTTTGGCGTGGTCCACGACCAGCGGGATCTCCCGGGTGCGCGTGTGCGCCCCGAACATGACTTTTTCATCGCGGGCAATGAGCTTCTGCGCTTTTTTGGATATTTTGGGCGAGGTATATTGTATGTTCACGTTAAAATATCTCCTTTTATTTTTTATTTTTATTATATACCATTATATTGGAAATTCAGCATGATGTCAACAACACGAATTACCGCATGATATTTCGACAGATTTCACGTTGCCTATTGACAAATACCCTGGATTTAAGTATCATACAATACATATAATAGTTGAAATATAAATAATTTTGTAGCAATAATCAAAGGAGGATGGGATGTCTGCAAAAATGTTAAAATTATGCATATCAATAATTCTTGCATCATGTTTTACGCAAACAATATATGCCGGTGTCTGGACTACCAGCCATGCTGATGTGGACGGCGACGGTTCAGATGAGGGCATTGATTATGTGATCGGTATCAATGGCGAACATAATATCCCCTACGTTTATTTACCGACAGCCCATTTCATCGCCTGGAATACCGCGCGCACCTGCATGTCGATCCATAAATTACGGCAGGTGATCCTGGAAAACGGCAATCGCATCCTTGATACCGGCGAACCGTCAATGCCCAACTGGGATGAGTTCAACTACATCGACACTTATTATGACACCATGTACAGTTATTATGAAAACAGCAACGGGACGATCGTGACGCACTGGGAATCACAGTATGCCATCCTGGAACGCATCGTCAGTCTCAACGACATTTACGGCATAAATCGTTACAAATTGTGGAAAAAATGCGGTATATCTTCGAACTATCTTGGCGAAACCGCCCTGCTCGCGGTCTGGAATGACGGCATGACCACGATCGAACAGGCAAAACAATATGTGCTCGATAAGTTACAGCAGTACAAGAGCGTTTTTGCCGACAGCTTTACCGGTTTGACTGGATCCGATAATATCATGTTCAAAGCCGTCTATGTCTTTGATGATTTTGTCAGCCGGCTTGATAACTTCGCAGTTCTGTGCTGGGATGGTTATAATTACCAGTCACCGGATACGCGGGCGATCTGGGGGACTTTGCACCTTCCCGAGCCGTGCACCCTGCGCTGTGAAGTGAATTCCGGCGGCTCCACCGAACGGACTTTTGTTTATTGGCAAGGTTCGTGCAGCCAGGTCAGCTGCCTGCTGCGGATCGAACCGGAGGTCATAAACCTGAAGAGCCAGGGGGTCTTTACCGCGTTCATAACGTTTCCCGGCGGCTATGATCCCGGAACCGTTGATCTAACGACGATCCAGTGCGAAGGTGCAAAGGCATATGAAGGCTTTGTGACACCTGGTGCTTATGTCGCTAAATTCCGCGTTCAAGACCTGGCGGGCATTGGTCCAGGCATCGTGCCTTTCCTTCTCACCGGTCAGTTCTATGACGGAACGCATTTCTTTGGCATCGACACGGTCCGGGTTATCATGCCTGGAGCGTATGTTTTGACCTCAAAACCCAATCCCTGCCGTGATCATATTGTGTTTTCGTCAACAAATACCGACGCCGCCTTTAATTTAAACGACGCCGGCAATGTCCGCATCAGAGTTTATGACAATTCCGGTTGCCTGGTGAGAAAGCTGACCGGCACGTCATCCGCGGAGATCGATTGGGATCTGACGGATGAACACGGAAAAAGTGTGCCGCCGGGGATTTATTTCTGCGTAAGCGAATCAGGTGATAACACACTGACCAGCAAGATCACGATCCTGCGCTAGGTTTTTGCGCGATCGCCGTCAGGTGATGAGCGAAATAGCTTAGTGGCGTGTGTATTAAGAAACGGTTAACTATCTTCAATAGTCCAAAGACCGGATTGATCACTTGATACGGGTGATTGATCACCATATCGGCTTTTTCACATTTCAACACATCGAAACCGCCAATTTTGAGAGCTTTGCGTATTTCGCTCAAGCTCCAGAGATACTCGTGTGATTCCCAACCTAGATTCCGGGCAATGAATTCGGTATAGGAACTGCGTTGGGGCAGTTGGAAGATATAAAACAACCCCCCTTTTTTTAATACCCGGTTGATCTCCTTCATAACACCGTTCACCTCGGCCGGCGGGATGTGCTCGACCACCGCATACGCTACCACCGCATTGAAAAGACCATCCTGGTACGGGATCACGACACCATCATAGAACCCGAATTCCACCTTCTGCCGGGTCCTGATCACATCCCACACGTTCTTCATGCTCTCGTCGCGAGTTTTGATATGAGTTTCTGCCTTCCCTTTCAAGAAACCCTCGAGCGATTTGTCTTCTATCGTTTCCAGTCCATAGACCTCATAACCGGCATGCGCCAGCAGGTAGGCTTGTAATCCGATGCCGCACCCAAAATCCAGCACGCGTTGAGGCGGCGGCGACATGCGGTACATGAATTGCAGATCGGCTTTGACATTGGCAAGATGGCCTTTAGAAGAATATGCGCGGAAACATTTTTTCAGGAAAGCGAGTTCCTCGACCGATGCTTTTGCTTTGAGCGCATACCAGATCTCATTGATCCTGCTTTCCATTTGAAATTATAAGGATATCCCTAATAATGTCAATAATTAGCAGAATATGATATTCTGAAGAGATTCCTATTTGAAAAAATGTGTGATCCGCTTTAAGAAGATAGGAAGTCAGGGAAACGTCAACTTAGTGTGCATCAAAAGTTTAACCTAGTGACAAAAAATCAGTATTAGTGGTTTATTAACAATATGAAACAAAACCCGTCATTCAATTACTTTGAATTCAGTCCGCCGGTTTTGCGCCATACCCTCTTCAGTTATATTGGGAGCGATCGGTTGGGTATCCGCGTACCCCCGGGCAACGAGCCGCTCCGGGCCTACATTGAACTTATCGATCAAATACTTACAGACCGCGGCCGCCCGGGCAAAAGAAAGCTCCCAGTTTGACGGATATTCCGTGGTTTGGATCTCGCGGGGATCCGTATGGCCGCCGACTTCAACTGAGATATCTGGATTGTCGGTTAGGATCTTGCCTGCCTCGTCCAGCACGCTGAATGCTTCGGGTTTCAGATCGGCCTTGCCCGTGTCAAAATTGACGCCACGCAGCACGATCTTTTCGCGCTTTTTGATCAGATAAAATTCCCGTTCAGTAAGTTTGCCCGGTTCTATGACAAGCGAGCATGTTTGCGCAATATAACGCGGATCCGTGCCTGCTGCGATCAAGGTATAAACACCCGGCGGTAGATTGCGCAGAACAAAACTACCCGTCAGGGAATCATTATTGACTGTGCCGTACGCCATACCCTGATAAACGACCTTAGCACCGATCGGCTTTTTGGTGACCGCATCAAACACAACCCCGCGCAGAATACCCGGTTTAGTCTGGTATAAATAGATGTATTTTTCATGACGGCCCGCGGGTAGAATATACAGTGAGTCATAATTCTGGGGATAACCGGCAACAAAGATGCTTATGTACAACCATCCTTCAGGTAAATTTTTTGCTTCGTAGATGCTGGTCGGATTAGTCTTGATCTGCTCTTCCCGGATACCGGTAAGGATCATGTCGGCGACCAGCGGGACTTTCGTGTCTCCATCACAGACCCTGATGGTTAACCTGTTCTGTCCTTCGATCACGCTTAAATTTCCGTTCAATCCGATACGGTGTGTCAGTCCGAGTTTACCATAGGGAACGAACGCGTAACTGAACTCCATGCCAGCATATTTAATCCCGAAGCCGGTGGTGAAGCCCGAAAGCCAGCCCAGCTCACCCAAAGAATACGGTCCGCTGCGCCATCCTCCCCGGATGCAGAATACCGGATTAATATAATACTCGGCGCCGGTATTTATCCGCAGCACATTGTCACGCGGCATCGTGAGATCCAGCAGAAGGTTTGCATTTTTGATACCGCTAAAGCAGATTCCCAATTTCACGTCGGACGGCAAAGTTGATTTGTATGACAGATCCCTTACCGCTCCGCCCAGTGACCATTTTTCATTTAATCTCAGCCGGACGCCGCAATCCAGAACAAGGTCATAAAATGATTGCTCGTACAGATCTTCAGCCACGATCTTCAGTCCGATCCCGGCGCCAAGATTTTCCCTGAGTTTCCGGCCGTAGCCAAGTGCCAGGATGCCGCTCCAGAGATCGGCGCTGCCCAGAGGATTGTTGTTATCATCCCAAATCTCGACATCCCGGACCGTGGAGTACAATCCGCCCATTGCCAGGTACCCGTTGAATGCCGGCAGACCAAAGATTACGTACTCGTCCCTGAAATCCAGGAACCATTCCTGGTGCGATAATGAGAACTGCAACTCATTGATCCACGCCAATCCGGCCGGATTCCAGGATAGCGCGCTAACGTCATCGCATAGGCCGGTAAAGGTTTCACCCATCGCCACCGGCCTTGGACCCAAACCGATCTTGAGGAACGGATACAAGGTGGTGCCGACATCATTTCCCGAGAGCAGGGCGGTAATATAGAATATTATGATCACAGCTTTACCTGAGCCGATCTTATTCTGCGCATCATTTCAAGATCACCGCTTTCTTCTTGGCGGTCAGCCGCTCGCCGTCATTGGCCCGGAAGTCCATGATATAGATGTAGGCACCCGGTGCCAGCATGGCCCCACTGTCATTGCGGCCATCCCATGGATAATAATGCACGCCAAAACGATAGTGCTCATTGTCAATGAGCTTTCTTACCAGCTCACCGGCGCGGTTATAGATCTCGAGGGTGACCCGGCCATCCTTGGGTATGCTGAAAATGAACTGTGTCTGGCTTCGGAAAGGGTTGCGGAAATTATGAACATCGAAAGGCGGCACCAGGATCGCCCTCAGGACAGTGCTGTCACGCACATCCTCGCGCATGCTGCACTGGCCATAGACTATTATATCGCAATGGATCAGAGTATCCACCAAACCGGTGAAATCAAAATGATCGGGGGCGTGCACCTTGATCTTGAACGGATCTTGTATGCCGGGCATTACCATGCCCAGATCGACCATGCCATCGCCATCGCTGTCGGTCAATGAACTGCCGGATTCCGTGACCGCCTCTACCTGCCAATCAGAGCCGCCGGTCGGGTTCAAGATTATATCCACGACATCGGCAACGCTGGCCTGCAACAGGGCGTGTACATTGAAGTCGATCGTTTGGCTGGTCTCGATCAACGCGTCTTGGTCCGGATCGATCAATAAACTCCAGACCCCGCCGATCGCCTTCGTGATAATCCGCGCGTCATCAGTGATGGACGGATTATAACTGGAAAAGATGCGCACCATCAACGTGTCGGTCTCGCCCGGCGCGGCTGCTGATGGCACCTTCACCCGCGCGATCAAACTCTCGCCGCTGCCAAAGCCGTTGACGACCCCCAGATCGACCAAACCATCGCTGTCCGTATCGGTCAGCAAGGCGCCCGCAGGATCACGAAGCGAATAACTGAAATTGCCGCCGATGCAGGCGAGATCCAGCACCTCGGGAGCATTCCCGAGATTCTGACCATACAGCCAGTAATCAATGGAATCTCCTGAAAAACACGAGTCACTCTGATCAGGCGCAATCAACACTTGCGAAAAGACACCAGTGGTCAATATCAGCAGGGCTGAGTCCTGGATCGACGCATTAGCGCCCGAATAGCCATGCAGTACGATCGAATCCGAAACCCCAGCCGGGCTTGAGGACGGCACAAGCGCGCGCACGTTGAAATCGACCTCGCCGCCCAGCGCCGCAACCCCCGGAATATCCACCATGCTATTGCCGTTGTGGTCGATCAAGGGATTATTCAGTGAATCCAATAGCTGGTATGTATAACCCAGCCGGTCAAGATATTCCACATCGATCGTATCGACTATGCTCTGGTTATTGCGGCAGACCAGCGGGAAAGTAAACCAGGAACCAGGCGATCCGCTACCCGATTGATCGGGGTATACGATAATGGTCCCGAAAGCCTCCAGGATCGTTTGGACAATCGCGGAATCCGTTAACGTGCTATTGATCGTGGAACGGCCCGACATGATCATCGTATCAACCTCATCCGGGACACTCGTGCCCGGCGGGGTTATAGAAATGATAAATCTGACTGAATCATGAGGCATAACGACCAGATCGCCGATATTGTTTCCATTATGATCGATCAGCGTATCAATGCCGGTGCTGTCATAAAGGATGATCGGCCAGGTCTTATTATGAGCATAGGTAAGATCGAATGTGTCCTGGAATGCGCCGGTATTGACCGCCCGCATATCATACCGTATCTCAAAGCCGGCATAAGTATTGCCCGTCTGATCGGGATCAATGCGGATACCCACCGAATACCCGATGACCGTGATGAGCGTGGCATTGTCGCTGACCGATTGGTCGTTATTGGAACGGCCGGTTACGACCAGGGTATCGACGTCTCCTAATTGAGCATTGCCCGGGGGGTAAACCATCGCGATGATCCCGATAGAATCCGCGTTATCAACCGTTACATCAGGCAATCCGTTCCCATTGTGGTCTGCTAATGGCATGGTGCCGGTTGAATCCAGCAGTGAAATCCCCCAGATCGTGTTGTGCTGTATTGAAAGATCAACAGTATCAATATTCGTGCCGTGGTTTATCACTCGCAGGAAGTAACCGACCGGAACGCCGTTCATGGTCGTGTCTGACTGGTCAGGGTCCACGAGGATCTCGATCACGCGGCGGATCGAGGTAATGAGCCGGACCGAATCCTGAAGTGCCGGTATCAGGTCAGATGTTCCATATAATCGAAGCGTATCGATCTCGCCACCCTGGGCATTGATGGGCGGCGTGATCTCAGCCACGATATCGACCGTATCGTTGATATCGATTATTACGTCCGGCAAGCTGTTGCCGTTATGATCAATCAGGGGATTTATTCCGGATGAATCGAACAGTCCGACTGGCCATGACGTATTATGGAGATAGGTCAGATCAACGGTGTCAAGTCCGATACCGATGTTGATGACTGAAACATTATAATCCGCCGCGACCGCGGGCAGCGTGCTGTCGGCCTGGTCAGGTTGCAGTATCAACCGGATCGAGGGCCCGTATTCAATGCGGACCTCATATAAATAAGGCAGATATGATGGATTCGCGTATATCAGTATGGCCTGGTATTGCAGGTACCGGGAATCTAGACTGTCGGCGATATCGTCGTTTTTGGCCAGCGAATCCCAGCCGCTCCAGGTTGAGTCCGGAACCGGCGAATCGCCGCTGCGCACGTACATGACGATATTCGATCCCGAAGGCAGGCTATCGTCCCAGTCAATGATCCCCCACCTGACTTCTTCTCCGGCATCGAACACCGAAGAAACGTAATCCTCATTGTATTGACGGTTATAGACATTGCCGATCTCACGGAACATGGCATGGTGATCGCCATCGCCGGCAAATGCAAAACTGGAAGTGTAGTTTGGACCCCAGAAAATGGGACTATTTCCATACCTATTATTTACGTATATATCGTATGCATTATCGCCATTAAGATCCGCGGTGAATCCACCCGTAGCCTCAACAGCATATCCGAAAACAAGTGTGTTACTGTCAGAAAAACCGGAAGCTGATCCCCAGTAAATTATTGACGGTGTTCCGGCTCGGAAAAAGGTCAGATCCAGATACCCGTCGCGGTTGATATCGCATGCACACGAACCGCCGTAAGTCGAACCCGTGTTAAGAGACTGATATGAACCATAACCGGAAGCGCTGCCATAATAAATAAACGAACCGGATCCGCTGACCGACGTGAATACCAGATCAAGGTAATTGTCGCCATTGAAATCGGCGACGGTTGCTCCATGAGGAGTGCTGGCAGGTGCCGGAAGTGCAGTCATATCCCCGGTTGAATAACCGCTTATGCTTCCCCAATAAATGTAATTTTCAGAGCCATAATTATTAACGAAAATGATATCATAATATCCGTCGCGGTTCAGGTCGGCGACTTCTGTATTATGAGCGCCATACTCGTTTGGCAGATCGATGCGATTACTCCATGAATAACCGGCGGCACTACCCCAAAAAATTGAACCCGTATTATCGTTCACAGTCGTACCGCAGATGATATCGATATAACCGTCTCGGTTTAAATCCGCGGTATAACAGACTTCGTTACTGATCATGGAAATATTGGTACTGTTGCCAGGATTGAACCCGCTTGCCGAACCCCAATATATGGCAAGCCGAGAAGACGCATTACCATGGGATACGATAAAATCCGGCCAATTATCGAAATTTAGATCACCGCCGTTGCAATTGCCTGAACCATTAGAAGGGAAACTGTACTTATTGCTGTTGGAATATCCGCTGCCACTTCCCCAACAAATGGAAATACCACTGGGGTTGGAGAGGAACAGATCAATAAAACCATCGTTGTTCAGGTCAAAACGGGAAGTAAATTCCACGGTGCCACCTAAGCGCTGCGAACCGTAAATATTCACTTCATATTGTCCATCGCGGAAATCATCCTGAGTGGTCTCGACCCATGTACCCTGAGCGAACAGCCAATGAAGTAATATGCTGCCGATTATCCCGAAGTGTTTCAAGGTACTAACAGTATTATCTTCTTGCGCAAATAACTTTCAGACTGCCTTACTTCGACAAAGTAAACGCCCTGCGGCAATTTCTCGCCATTATCATCACGACCGGACCACGAAAGTGTATGCCGCCCCTTTTCATGATCTTTTTCAAGCATTGAAGCAACACACTGGCCAGAATTGTTATAGATCCTCAGTGCGATATCCTCGCCTTCTTTCATAAAATAGCAATTAATATTGACGCACCCAACAGCCGGATTAGGCACGATGTGGACCTGTGGCCTTGTTATTTGACGACATTGGTGCTCTTTGACTGCAGACTCACCGATCGAGATCCTGGTTTCATACAAACAGGGTAAAAAACACGGATCCGCGTATGAGAATACGGCCTTGTATTGGGCAAAACGAGCATTGAGCGAATCAGGGATTGAATCGCCGTTACTGAGTACTATCCATCCAGACCATAGCATATCGGGATTTGGTGTGTCACCAGTCCTGATGTTGAACGAGATCGCGCTGCCGGCCGGCAAGCTGTCATCCCATTCAACAGTGCCCCAGTTGGCGATCCCATTAGCGTCATAAATGGAAGAGATGTAATCTTCTCTATAGGTCCGATCATAGGTATTGCCGATTTCCTTGAATCGGCTATGGTTATCCCGTATATTCGCAACCGAGTCGCACATAGCGAAATTCGATCCGTAACATATGTAGTCATAGCTTCCAACACTATAGTTGCACAACAGGACGTCCAGGTGATCATCACGATTAAAATCAGCGATCAATGCTCCGCTGCAATCAATGGACCTGCCCATCGGCGAACGGTTCGCATCAGTGAACCCGGTAGCCGATCCCCAATAAATATACGGGAATTCCTGAAAACCATAGCCCTTAAGAAACAATATATCAAGGTATCCGTCATTATCAAGGTCTGCAGTTGTCGCCCCGCCAAGACAATGTCCCGGGTGGAGTTTTGCAGATAATAAAAATTGGATTGAATCATAATAATAGACGTATGCGGAATCTCCGTCGTTCCATACCGGTATCACGATATCAAGATAACCGTTGTTATCAAAATCTGCGATCGCAGGACCGCGTGGCGTACCGGAAGGGCGGGCGAGATCGGTGCGGTTCGTAGGAGTATAGCCTTGTGGGCTACCCCAAAAAAGATATGCACAGTTATTTCCATTAATGTTGAGTAAGTCAAGCCAGCTGTCTTTATTGAAATCAGCGGCCTCCAGATGATTTATACCATTAAAGCTGGGGAACGTATCTGCCCCGATTATCGATCCGGTCTGGCTAAGGTAGAATATCACTCCTATACCACTGCTGTACCGACCGATGGCCAAATCGATACGGCCATCCTTGTTAAAATCATTAAGATAGCAACTCTCATTCCATGAAGGAACGGTATAATCTATGTAACTCGATGGATCAGGTCCGGTTGGACTTCCCCAGAACATTCTGACTATTGATGAACCCGCGCCGGGATCAGTACAAAACAATTCGGGATACCCGTCCAAATTTACATCAGAAACCTCGCATCCCTGGGCGCCATTGACCGGGTATTCAGTTCGCACCAAATACCCGATTGTGCTGCCCCAGTATATATATGATATGCTCGATTGCTCATTGCATACGACGATATCCAGATATCCATCGCCGTTCAAATCCCACCTTGACACGAACTCTACAGCTCCCCCATTGTAGATAGATGCGTACAGGTTGCCTTCGAACCAACCATCCCTAAAGTCGCTCTGCGTGGTCTCGATCCATGTGGTCTGACAAAAAATCAAAAAAACAACAAGCATTCCATCTCCTTATAGCACCCGTCTTATTAACTTTAAAAATAAAGGATTGAAGTTATTTAAATATGACGACCTTTTCCGTAACCTTTGTTCCTGAATCCTGAACCTCCAGCATGTACACACCAGCTGGCACGGTGCGGCCGGCATTATCCTTGCGATCCCATACGATCCTGTTCTCAGTAGGTCGGTTACCCTCGATCGACAGATCGCGTACCAGTTCACCCAGAAGATTGAAGATCTTCACCGCTACCGGGCGCTGGGAAACAGGAGTCAGGCTGATCGCTGTGCGATCCTGGAAAGGATTGGGCGTGCACCTGATGCGGATCAGATCGAGATCAAGGACGCGAACCGTATCACAACCATAAAAAGAGGTCCCGTTATACAGCTGCCCGGTCACGTTGAACGGCACTGCCGGACCGGTGCCAACACCGGTCAGATCCTGCACATTGAACTTCGCCACCAGAAATCCAGGAGTGACTTCACAGAAGACAGCGTGCGCACCTTCGCAGGTAATTGTCGACCCATTTATGTCGCCGGGATTATAGCCAGCAGGCAGTGTGATGCAAGCCGAAAATTTTCCCTGACTTTTCAGGTTGATCGTTTCCGGTTCGATCCTTATGTTGGCGGCAATAGTACCCGCGCCGCAATAGAAAATGCGTACTTCTTGAAGGTTCGGCAAACATGCCGGAGTTGAAAATCCGAGTCTCATCCGATATTGCAGGTACCTGGCATTCAAGCATTCCGGGATCAATGTTCCATATCTTACCTCACACCAATCGCTCCACGAGCCGTCGGGCGTTGCGGTATTCCCTGTCCGTACGTAGAACGTCAGGACTGAACCCGCTGGAGTCTCAGCATCCCACTCGGCCCGGTCCCAATCGACAATGGTCCCGGCGTCGAATATGCTGGAACAATAATCCTCGTAGTACTGCCGGTCATATGTATTGCCGACTTCGCGGAACATGGCATGGTGATCGCCGTTCGTGGGCATGGTGAAGGAAGTGGTGTAACCGGGACCCCAGAAGATCTGGCTGCTGCCTTCATAATTCTCAACGAACACGTCCAGCGCGCAATCGCTGTTGAGATCCGCTATGAATCCACCTGATCCGCTTATATATGACCCAAATTCCCATTTATTCGTCTCGGAAAATCCACTTGCCGAACCCCAATAGACGACCGGTTTGTTCCCGGTCCGGCCTCTGAAAAAGACGATATCGACAAAGCCGTCCGCGTTGAAATCCACGGCCGATGATCCGCCGTAGCAACTTCCTGGATTCAGCAGCTGGTAATTCTGGTAGCCGTTCTCGCTGCCCCAGAAAACATACGCGCCGTTAGAAAAGACGGCGGTAAATACGATATCAAGCCAGCCATCATTGTTGAAATCGGCCACGGTCGTGCCATGAGGTATCGACACGCCCGGGAGATTGAGAGTTGTTCGATTCGCAGATGAAAACCCATTTGAACTACCCCAGTAAATATAATTGTAAGAAGCATTATTATTCACGATGATCAGGTCGATCCAACCATCCTTGTTCAGATCGGACGCCTCAAAATTATGCGCCCCGTACACGGACGGCAGGTCCTGCCGGTTCGTTGATGAATATCCATTGGGACCGCCCCAGTAAATGGAGCTCGTGGAAAAATTGAGCGAAGTAGCAACGCAGATGTCAAGGTATCCGTCCTTATTAAGGTCGGATACATACAGGGCTTCGTTCGTCACGGTCGGTATACTGAAGTTGTTCGTATAGGTATAACCGCTCGGCGTGCCCCAGTATATCACGAGCCGGGCGTCGCCATTGCCGTAACTGGCAATGAACTCGGGATAGCCGTCATTGTTCAGATCGGCGCCTTCGCATCCGCCCGTGCCGTCGCTCGCAAAAGAGATCTTATTGCTCAATGAGTAGCCCTGACCGCTTCCCCAGTAAATGGAGATCGCAGATGACGAGCTTGAAAAGATATCAATGTATCCGTCATTGTTAAGATCATAGCGTGGTACATATTCAACCGTGCCGCCGGCAGCGTGCGAAGCATACAACGTGGTGTTAAAGATCCCATCCTGGAAATCTTCGGTTGTAGTTTCAATCCAGACATTGCCGGCATCTGCGATCGAGAAAATAACGACCACCAACAAAAACGCATATTTACTTATCTTCATGTTTCCTCCTCAACTGAAACAACTATCTCTATATATTATTATACTACTTTCATGCTCATTGTCAAGTGAACATTTGTTTACATCTTTCGATTTTCTTTGGACTTGATTTTAAGCTCATTTAAACTATAATGGAGGAATGAAAAAAAGTATTAAGTTTTACAATGAAAAGTATCATTTTGAAGAAGACTTTCATATAGGTATAGATAACAAAAGAATAGCAAAGTATTTTACAGATATAGAATTCAAAAAAAATCAAAAATATCTGGATATAGGATGTGGAGTTGGCTGGTCATTAAAATACTGTATAAATAAAGGCACTATTCCTTTTGGCGTTGACATATCAATCAGATCTCTTGAACTGACGAAAAGAATATTAAATTTTAATCCATATCTGGTTTTAGCCGATGGTCAATCATTACCTTTTATAAGCGAAAGCTTCGATCTAGTGTCAGCCCTAGGAACACTCGAGCACTTCGATTCTCCCAAGAAAGGATTAGAGGAAATAAATCGCGTCATTAAAAAAAATGGGCAGGTAATTATTGTCGTTCCCAATTCCTATGGAATTCTCAACAAACTTGGATTATACAAGGGCACAGAACAGGAACAGGAAATGATGGCTACTATCACCGAGTGGGTTAGATATATTCAGCACAGTGGCTTCGAAATTCACAGCATTAAAAAAGATATCGGGCCTAGAGTTTTAAAGAATAAAAATCTATTTGGAATAATAAAACGCTTTCTACTGAAAATTACAGTTTTTCTACCAACCGCATTTGCATATTGTTTTATTTTTTCGATAAAAAAACAGACCGATAAGCATTAACACAGTCAATGAGTAAAATCATAAAAAAAACGTTCCAAATATTGGTTATATTAACAATCTTCATCTTTCTAATCCGCAATTTAATATTAAATTGGATAAAAATACCTTTTAAGGATCTTCATTTTAATCCTTTCATGTTATTTTTGTCTTATATTTTTTTAACAATTCATTTTATTATCTATGTTTTCAGTTGGAAAGCACTTTTGAAAAAATTAAATGTAATCGTAGGTTTTGCTAACTCATTTTGGATGATAGCAACATCGCAAATAGCAAAGTATTTACCCGGCGGCATTTGGTATGCAGTAGGCCGCATCTATTTGGCCAAAAAGGAAAAACTGGCAGGTGAAAATACTACTATCAGCGTGATATTAGAAACCTGTCTGATTATGATAGCCGGTATCGTGATTTTTTTTCTACTATTATTAACCAAATCAGTAAACATAAAAATAAATGTCATTTATATAATTATTGTTCTTCTTATTTCATTGGTTCTACTTCATCCATATTTATTGACAGTAATTATTAATATTTTTCTTAAGCTTATAAAAAAACCAACCGTGAAATTTAATATAAGCTATTGGAGCTTAATTAAGTTGTCATCATTTTTTCTTAGTTTCTGGATAGCTCAAATACTGGGTTTCTATTTTTTAATTTGCTCAATATATCCACTTCCACTGACAATGATATTTGCAGTTGCCGTGGCATATATCTTATCATGGACCATTGGCTTTATTGCAATCTTTGCACCCGGCGGGCTGGGAATCCGGGAAGGTACGATGACCTTGTATTTATCGACCATTATGCCCTTACCGGTTGCGATCGCGATCAGCCTGATCTCCCGGATCTGGATCACTGTGTTCGAAGTCATTGTCTTTTTTATGGGCCTCATAATCCAGAAAAACACGAAGAAAAGAGCAAATACCGAATAAATAAACGGAACAAGTTTTTCTTTTTTTGCCAGGCTGTCTTGACTGTCAACGTGAAATCACTATACTTACGCCGTGAGCAGAAAGCACAAAAGAATACCGGTTGCAGCACCTTCCCCTAAAACACCATCAACCCTTATCGAACGGTACTGGAACCTGTTGTTCATTATTCTTTTTGCATTACTGCCATTTTTTTACTTTTTTTCTTTCCTGTCCCCGGGAATAATGATTGGAGGATCGGATTACCTGATCGGCGGATATCCTTTCGAAAAATGGACGCTCGGACAAAGTGAAATGCCCCTGTGGTACCCGCATGTGTTCAGCGGTTATCCAGTGCTGGGACAGCCGGTCGGCGGCCCGCTTGCCCCTCTCGCCCAGCTGCGGCACATAGTTCCGCCGCAGGTTGCCTTAACCCTGAGCTTCATGCTGATGCTCTTCGCCGCCGCACTTGGCACTTACCATTATTTAAAAGCTTTAGGCATATCAAAGTACGCGGCTGCTTTTGGCGCCATCGCCTATCAGTTCGCGGGCAATCTGGCATCCGCCCCTATGGCCGGGCACCTGGGACGCGCCTCGAGCATTGCGCTATTTCCTTTCATGCTGTATTTTATCCACAAGGCTCTGGAGACTAAAAAATTATCTTATTTCATGATATTCAGCCTGATCACGGCATTGGCTTTTTATGAAGGGCATTTTCAGCTCACCTATTATGCTTTACTTACGATAGCGGGCTATGTGATCTATTATCTGATCGCAAATAGAAAAAATATCCGGAAACACGAACTTATAAAGGTTTTGGGATACGGCCTGTGTTCCATCGTAATGATCGCCGCATTAATGGCGGTCGTGTGGTTGCCGGTCTTGAACAGCCTTAAGCTCGTTGCCCGCGGATCAGCTCGGGGCTACGAGTATGCAATAAGCTGGGCCCTGCCGCCGCTGGAACTCATAGACCTGATGGTCCCGACATTTTCAGGCATCCTCGATAATTACTGGGGATCAAATGCCTTCAAGCTGCATACCGAATATTTCGGCGTAATCGTATTGCTGATGGCCGTCATGACCGTCATCCTGTATTGGCGAAAACCATATATCAAATTCTTCGCGTTCTTAGCCCTCGCTTCCATCCTCGTGTCGATCGGCGGGTCAACGCCGTTCTTTAAAATGGCATATTACGTGATCCCCCTGTTCAAATTAACCCGCGCGCCGGCCCTGGCATTTTATCTAGCCGTCTTCAGTTTCATTTGCATCAGCAGCATTGGTTTCGACAATATTTTTCAAAAAAAAGAACTATCCAAACGTCAATTTTTAATATCCGCGCTCTCGACCATCATCATCTTCATACTAATGCTCTTGATCTTTACGCCGATCGGCAAAAATATAGCGGCGTCGAGAGAAAAATTATTTGAAGATAATCTGGGCCGGTTATATCAAGGTGCCGCCTGGTCGCTGATAATTATCGCGGTCTGTCTCTCGTTGATCTACGCGGGCATACGAAGATCCTTCAAGATCAGTATTAGCGCGCTGATTTTGATAATATTAAGCCTTTCTACCCAACTGTTCATTGTCCGGAAATTTTTACCCAAGGCTCCCGCGCCAGAAAAATACTACGCCGTCGATGATGTCTCAAGGTTCATAAAAAAAGACAGTTCGATATACCGCGTGTTCCCCTGTGTTTTTCCAACCCCTTACGGGGACGTAGGATATGCCCACGCCAAGGATGCTTACCTTCTATACCAGGGCATTCAAAGCGCCGGCGGATACGCGCCGAACCCGTTACAGAGATACCAGGATCTTATCGGTGCCGGGGCCAGCGTCATGTTCGTTCCGATCCGTCTTTATCAGTATCCGGCGCTGATCGACATGCTTAATCTCAAATACCTGATCGCGGCGAACCTCCCTGCCGACATGAGCGCATATGATCCAGGTATTCAACGCACGGTCCAGCCAATTAAAATTTTTCTAGCTAAATACCGGCCCGTTTTCGCCGGGAACCAATATTCAGTGTACCAGAACGACAGCGTGCTGCCGCGTGCCTATGTCGTCGGTGATTTTGAAACGATGGAAGCAACCGAAGTGCTGAACCGGCTGGGATCGGAATCGTTCGACCGTTACTCATCGGTCGTGCTCGAAGAAGATCCCGGTGTTCCGCACCCGCCCGCAAAAGACCGCTACGTCGCGGCCGATATCAAGGACTATACAGCTAATAAAGTGGTATGCGAAACGAACAGCCCGTTCGCTGGTTTTCTTGTGCTGGCCGATAACTGGCATCCGGACTGGAAGGTCTTTGTGGACGGTCAGGAAAGCAAGTTATACCGCGCCAATTACACGTTCCGCGCGGTCCGTGTTGAGGCCGGCAAGCACGAAGTTACCTTCGCATATAGATCATATTATTTCGCCCTGGGCAGTGTCATCACGCTTATCGGGATCGCGATCATTCTCGCGATCTTCTTGCCGCGGCTGCTCTGGCTGCTGGTATCACGGAGCGGTGCCTTACTGCGGAACCGTACGCCGCAACCGCCGCCTTAAACGAAAGGATGAAATCACACGGAGTTATTATGAAAAAAAATAAGATCTACATCAAGTTAACGGACACATACAGCGCCAACAACTACCATCCCCTGCCGGTCGTCCTGTGCCGCGGCCGGGGAGCATGGGTATGGGACGTGGAAGGAAAAAAATATCTTGATATGCTCAGCGCCTATTCGGCGCTGAACCAGGGGCACTGCCATCCCCGCATTCTTCGCGCCATGACCGGCCAGGCAAAGCGCATAACGCTGACATCCCGCGCGTTCCACAATGACCAGATGGGTTTGTTTCTAAAGAAACTATGCACGCTTGCCGGGTACGAAAAAGCGCTGCCCATGAACTCGGGCGCCGAGGCCGTGGAGACCGCGATCAAGGTCGCGCGCAAATGGGGATATTACAGGAAACGGATACCGCGCGACCGGGCCGAGATCATCGTATGCAGAAATAATTTCCATGGACGCACGACCATGATCGTCGGCTTTTCGTCCGAAGCCCAGTACCGTGACGGTTTCGGACCGTTCACGCGGGGCTTTAAGATGATCCCATTTAACGACCCGGCCGCCCTCAAGGCGGCGATCACCAGGAACACGGCCGCTTTTCTAATGGAACCGATCCAGGGCGAAGGCGGCGTGCTGGTACCTGATAAAGGTTATCTAAAGGAATGTTTCGCGATCTGCCGGCGTGAACGCGTGCTGTTCATAGCCGACGAGATCCAGACCGGACTGGGCAGGACGGGCCGGCTCTTTGCCTTCAACTACGAGCATATCCGGCCCGATATCGTCATCATCGGCAAGGCGCTGAGCGGAGGTTTTTATCCGGTTTCCGCCATTGTCTGCGACAACGCCATCATGAACGTTCTCAAACCAGGCGACCACGGTTCGACGTTCGGCGGCAACCCGCTGGCGGCCGCGATCGGAACCGCCGCGCTGGATGTCATCGTCCGTGAAAAGCTGCCGGAACGCGCGTATACGATGGGTAATGAATTCATGGCCGAACTCCGAAAGATCAAAAGCCCGGTCATAAAAGAGGTCCGGGGCAAGGGTTTGCTGATCGGGGTCGAGCTCACGAAGAAAGCGCGCCCTTACTGTGAATCGCTCATGAAACAGGGGATCCTCGCCAAGGAAACCCACGACCTGGTCGTCAGATTCGCGCCGCCTTTGGTCATCAGTAAAAAGGAACTGGCCTGGGCTTTACCCAGGATAAAGAAAGTGTTGTTGTCTCATCCGCGTTAAACGTAGAATATACCGTCAAAGATCAGATTCACCGGGCCTTCGAGATAAAGCTTATCTTTCATTGTCGCCAGCAGCTCTCCGCCTTTCGTCTTGCAGACGACCGGGGACTGAGTGATGAATAGTTTTGTGGCGATGTAAGCGGAAGCCAGCACGCCGCTGCCGCAGGACATTGTTTCCGCTTCGATCCCGCGCTCGTAGGTCCTGATGAAAAGATGCCTCGCCTCTTCTTTCACGAAATTGACGTTGGTGCCATCAGGCTTGAACTGTTTGTGATTCCGGACCACCCTGCCCAGTTCCTCCACGTTGAGCTTGTCGTAGGAGTCAACGAAGATCACGCAATGCGGCACGCCCAGTTTCAAAAAATGCGCCCGGTACTTTTTCCGCGCGACGGTGATGCTGAAATTCAGCTTGATATCGGTGGGGGCCGCCATCTCCAGGCTCACGCTCGAATTGTCCTTATAATAAAAACCAACCGGACCGGACGGTGCGATGAATTTGCCCTTTTCATCAATAATGCCCAGCCGGTACGCGTAACTCACCAGGCAGCGGGCTCCGTTCAGGCAAAGGTCGGCTTCGCTCCCATCCTGGTTAAAATAGTGCATGGCGAACGGCAGGACATCCGATTTTTCAACCAGGATAAGCCCATCGGCTCCTACCCCCGTGTGACGGTTTAGTATTTTAATGGCAAAATCCGGCAGCGTGGCCGTACCGATCGCCTCCCTGACCGTTCCTTCCCGGTTATCGATGATGACGAAATCGTTGCCCGTGCCTTCCATTTTCGTGAAAAACAATGGCTTCATGCTTCTCCTTTCCTGCTCACGGCTTTCTTATTAAACTTGGTCTGAATATACAACGACAAACCAGCTAGACTGGTTTTTCATTAATGTCTTTTTCGCCGCGCTTGCCTTCGACATCTTTATCTTTGGAGTCGTCCCTGGCGGCCGAGATATACCGTTGCAGGTATATTAAGAACGCGATCATCATCACCGGCACCGCGGCGGCGAGGATCACGATCCCAACGATCGTCCAATTAATGGTAAAGGCACATACCAGCGCGCCGAACAACAACCCGGCAACGCGGCCGAGGTTATTGGCTTTGAAGACAAACTTCCGCTGCCGCCATATGACAAAACTGCCTCCGAGGATGAAAAGATCGCGCGCGATAATGATCAACACCACCCAGAGCGGTATGGCATGGACCGCCAGCAGGGCGATCAGGATCGCGGCAAGGCACGTTTTGTCAACGACCGGATCCAGGATCTTGCCGAATTCTGTTTCCTGGTTGAAATGCCGTGCAATATACCCGTCAAAAATGTCCGTCCCCAGCGAGATCAGCATGATGACCAGGGCTGTGATCCGGTGCTGCGTGATTATGCTGGCGATGATAAACGGCAGGAGCAGAATACGGGATGCGGTGAGGGCGTTAGCCGCGGTCCATATCCGGTTCCCCCGCCGTCCGGTCTGCAGATCAGTTGCCCCGGTTGTCATCGGCGCCTGCCTTTCTGCATGATCTCGGCCGCATGCTCGAGGGTTTTTTTCGTGATCTCTTTCCCGCCCAGCATCCGCGCGATCTCGGCGGTGCGCATATCGCCGTCCAGCTTCACGATCCGGACAAATGTCTCTTTTGTCTTTGTTTCCTTCTGGACGGCGTAATGGGTATCGGCGTACATGGAGATCTGCGGCAAATGGGTGACGCAGATGATCTGGTGCGTTTTGCTGGCCTGGGACAGCAGTTCGCCCACCGCTTCGGCGATCCGGCCTCCGATCCCGGTATCGACCTCGTCGAATATGACCGTCGGGATGCCGTCCGCCGCCGACAGGATCGTCTTTAAGCCCAGTGTAATGCGCGAGATCTCGCCGCCGGAACCGATCTTCCGCAAAGGCTTCAATTCTTCTCCGGGATTGGTCGATATGTAGAATTCCACTTCATCCTTCCCGTCTTCGTCCATATCCTTGCCGGTAAAATAAAACGCGCACTGCGCTTTTTCCATGCCCAGGTGATGCAGGACATCACCGATCTTCTTTTCCAGTGCCCGGGCAGCTGTTTTGCGCTTCTGCGAGAGTTTCTCCTGCAGTTTTATGAGCCTTGATTTTTTTTCCGCGGTTTGCTGATTCAGGGACTGGATCGCTTCGTCATAATTTTCGATCGCCGCCAGTTCTTGCCGCGAGATCTCAGCATAGGCCTGGATGTCAGCGATCGATTGACCGAACCTTTTCTTTAACCTGGTGATCGTCTCCAGCCTGCCCAGAACGTATTCCAGACGTTCTGCGGAAAAATCGATCTTCTGCTGATACTCGCATATCTCCCGGTAAACATCATCGGCAAGCGTTGATAACGATTCCATCTTCTTTGCGAACTCATTGAGCCGTGGGTCGAGCTGGCACAGATCGCCGGCCAGTTTCTTGATCCTGGCCGCAGTGCCATAGAGATTTTCATCCCCTTCGTAAAGCAGACCCAGGATCTCGGCTGACAGCTTTGACCTTTTTTCACCGCTGGCCAGGAGGCTTTTCTCGAGCAGCAGGTTTTCTTCCTCGTCCGCGCGCAGGTTTGCCTTCTCGATCTCATTGATGTCATGGCGCAGTATTTCCAGGCGATCGCCCTTTACCTTTGCCGCCGCGGTCAGGTCCGTGAGCTGCTGCAGCAGCTCGCGGTAATTTTGAAAAAGCGTTCGGCATTCAGTTAACGGTTCATCAAACCCGGCATAATGGTCCAGCAGAAGCAGGTGATTGTGGGGGGAAAATAGCGATTGATTTTCATACTGACCTACCAGGTCAATGATCTTCTTCGCCGCATCCTTGAGCAATCCGATGCTGACGACATGATCGTTCACATATGACTGTTGTTTCTTGCCCCGTTCCGAGCGGCGGCGGATAACAAGATCATCACCGGCTTCGATGCCGGATGCCTTTAAAAGTTCGCGCGCCGGTTCGGGAGGTTCAAAGATCCCTGATATTTCTACAAAATCCTTACCGCTACGGATCGACAGGTCTTCGATCTTCTCTCCGCATAACGCGGCGATCGCCTCTACGACCATTGATTTACCGGCGCCGGTTTCGCCCGTGATTACGGTAAGCCCCGGCTCAAAATCGATGGCTTGATCATCCATGAGCGCGAAATTCTTTATATGAATGTGCTTAAGCATCCTCTCGACCGCCCCATTTCATTTTTTCTTTCAGCGTCTTGAAGAACGTCGCCTGCAGCGGTTTGATCAATCTTATGCAGTAATCCGCTTTTTCGAACCTTATGCGCTGGCCATTGCGGATCCGCCGCCGGCGCTGGCCGTCGGCGACAAGGATCGCCTTGCCTTTCTGACCGATCTCAATGTCCACCTTGCTGCGGGCAGGCAAGACCAGGGGCCGCACTGACAGAGTATGGGGCGCGATCGGCGTGAGCACGATGCCCTCCGTGTGCGGCAGCAGGATGGGTCCGCCGGTCGCCAGCGAATAAGCAGTCGAACCGGTCGGGCTCGCGATTATTATGCCGTCGGCGACAAAACGGCACATGTATTCGCCGTCGATGGTCGCGGAGAACTCCACCACCCGTCCTGGTACTGAGGTGCTGATCGTGAGTTCATTGAGGGCGTACAGGACCGTTTTGCCGTAGGTAGCCTGGATGACCATGCGCTTTTCAAAACGGTATCGTCCGTGCTGCACGGCGTTAAGGATCACCGGCAGCTGCGCTATGGTCACGTCCGTTAGAAATCCCAGAGCTCCCAGATTGACACCCAGGATCGGAATCCCCCGTTTGCCGCTGCTTGCAGCTGCTGCCAGGAGTGTCCCGTCGCCGCCCAGGGCGATAATGAAATCGGGGTGCTCCGAAAATTTGAATCCTTTTTTTGCCAGCAGACGTCTAACCACGGCAGCAACACGTCGTGCCACTGGTTTTTTCTTATTAAAGATTATCTTAATCTTTTCCATGATCACGCTCTCTTTAAAAACAAATAACGTACCCGTCCGAACTGGTCATTTTTAAACTCGTGCCGAAACCGCGCCGGGTCAATGATCTTGTCCAGCAGTTCGGCCTGATCTTCGTCGATCTCGATCGCCATTATGCCGCGCGCCGCGAGCAGGTGCATGCCCGCGTCGATCAGGGCGCGGATAAACCCGGTTCCGCAAGTCCCGCCGCCATCGATCGCTTTAAGCGGTTCAAATTCCTTGACGCTCCGGGGCAGGGATCCCAGGCGTTCGGAGGGCACGTATGGGGGATTTGACACGATCAGATCGAACGCCGTATTTAAAGCATTCAACATGTCGGTCTGCACCAGCGAGACCCGTTCGCTCACTCCGTATGAAAAACAGTTGATGCGCGCCGAGTCCAATGCCCGCCGGGAAATATCAGTGGCGATAACTTGGACGCCGGGATACTGCCGGGCCAGGCTTATCGCCAGGGCACCGCAGCCGGTGCCGATGTCGAGGATTTTTAAAGGCTGGTCCGGCACATATTGTCCGATCAAGGTAACGAAATATTCGGTCTCCAGGCGGGGAATAAATACACCGGGGGCGATATGCAGGGACAGGTCCATGAACTGTACCCTCTTGGTGAGGTATTCCAGCGGCACGCCGCGTTTGAATTGTTCCAGCCGCACGTGCAGTAAGAACTCGGCGTCGTCATCAAGCCGGTCGCGGAAATACATTTCAAATCGGGGTTGGTCTAATAGCGAAGCCACGACCATTTCCGCTTCGGACCGCGATATATTAAGCTCGCTACTGACTTTCCTGATCAGTTCTTTCATACTGCTCCAGCGCGGCGATCAGTTCATCGAGATGGCCTTCCATTATCGTTTGCAGATTGTAAAGGCTCAAACCGATCCGGTGATCGGTCAGGCGGTTTTGGGGAAAATTGTACGTCCTGATCTTCTCGCTCCGGTCACCCGAGCCGATCTGCTTTCGCCGCTGCGAAGTCACGGCCTTATCTCTTTTTTCCTCCTCGATCGCAGCCAGCCGCGCCCGTAATATCTTCATGGCTTTTTCGCGGTTCTTATGCTGGGATCGCTCATCCTGGCAGGTCACGACCAACCCGGTCGGCATATGCGTTATCCTTACCGCCGACGAGACCTTGTTGACGTTCTGACCGCCGTGACCACCAGCCCGAAAAGTGTCGATCCTCAGGTCGTCGGGATTGATGTTGACCTGGGATTCTTCAATCTCGGGCAACACGGCAACGGTCACGGTCGAAGTGTGAATGCGGCCGCTCGCTTCGGTCACCGGGACCCGCTGCACGCGGTGCACGCCCATTTCATATCGGAACAATCCGAACGAACCTTCACCCTCAACGGCGAATATGATCTCCTTGTAACCACCGACTTCGCTCGTATGGGACGACAGCACGTCACATTTCAAATGCTTGCTTTCTATGAATTTCGTGTACAACCTGAAAAGATCGGCGGCAAATAAGGAAGCTTCGTTGCCGCCGGCGCCCGCCCGGATCTCAACAATGCAGTCACGCTGGTATTCTTCATAAAAAGGATTGGAAAGGTCGGTGATCTCGGTTGCGAGCTCCTGCAGGCGGTTTTTCAGATTATTGATCTCTTCTTCCGCCAGCGCCCGTAACTCCGCGTCATTCTGGTCGAGGATCTCCTGAGCTTGCATCATATGCTGATTGATGGCGTCCTGTTCGTTGTATTTCTGAAGAATATACTGCAGCTTTTTATATTCCCGCGATAGCGCCGCATATTCCTTGGAATTCTTCAACACGTCCGGTTTTGAAAGCAATGTCCCGAGTTCCTCGAATCTTTCTATTTTCCGGCTTCGTTCATTATACAAATTCATATGAGCAGGGATTAATACGGTGGTCCAATACGGATTATGGTGATGATCCTAGAGCATGTTCGGTCGCAGCCGCGGCTGTCTTTTACAGTTTTTCGAATTTCTCCTTCAATGCGATATAACGCAGATAGTCATCAAGATCGCTGACACCGCGGATCACCATACTGTTTTCCTTAACCGTGACCAATCCAACTTGTGCCAGCTTGTTCACGTAATCTTGTACTTTTGTGTCATCGATACCGGTGGTCTGGACCATATTTTCGACGCTGAACGGGCTGATCTCGATGCCGCCGTCTACCGTTTTCCCGGTTTCCTTCGCCTTAGTTATGATATATGCGACAACCCGGCGTTCTTCGCTCTTGATGGTCAAAAGCTTTATCTGTTCGTCAGTGTTGCGCAAACGCTTGGTCAGGGTCTCCAGGACATATTCAATGAGCGGGTTTTCCCTGATCTTTGCCTTAAAAGTCTCTTTGTCGATCACCAGCAATGATGTGGGAGCGACGGCAACGGCATGGGCGGAACGGGGCGACCCGTCAATGATCGCCATCTCGCCGAAGAAATCGCCGTCCTTCAGGATCGCCAGGACTTTCTCATCGACGCCTTTACCCTTCGAGATCTTTATTTTCCCTTCCCTGATCAAGTACATCGCGTCACCTTTATCTCCCTCATTAAATAGAACTTCACCCATATTTAGTTTCTTTTCCATTCCTTCAACCATGTGCGTCCTCCTTCATAAATGTCCCTGATTCTATCATAATATTATAGAAAAATCCTGCAAAGTCAACAGTGTCGTTTTCTACGTTTTTTTTAAATATTACTTTAAAACATCACGCGAAAAAATCGAAAAAACTTAGCTGCCGGGCTACCACCTTCATGTCAGGGTAAAATTGAACAGCCTTGCGACCCAACCCTGCACGCACTGATTGCGTTGCCTTACGCGCGTCGATTATGATTCTATTGTCGGGCGATCAGTATTTAGAAAAACGTCAATTTCGGAAAAAATTCAATCGCTGTTATCTACTCATAGGAACCGAATATACGAATTTTGACAATGTAAGTTGCCCGATCATTGTCGGTATGCGGATAATCAATCGAAGTTCTAAAAGATGCACACTCTTTCCTGCTAACACCGACACCACTAAATCGCAGTATATCCGATTGTCCAAAAAGGACATATCCCCCAGCATTGTTTTTATATGTGCGAATATAAATACTATCAATAACGAGATCGAATGTTATCCCACTGGATCCGTTGGTAATTCCTAAATCTATGATAGCCACTTTATAAAGTGCCGTCTGACAGGATCTTAGCTTCCCGCGTGGCGAACCATTGAAAACAACTGTGAATAGCCGAGATAGTTGCAGACCCCGAATAGTCAAATGCCTTTGCGCAAATGAATTTTGCACCCGGTGCTACGCCGATATCGTCGGCCATTGGTCCTGTTCCATCGCCGCCACAGATTATCCCCGTCGTGAATAAACCATGCCCCTGATCATCGTAAGGGTAAGGATATCCGTAGACTGCGTCAAACCAACCGCCGATGATCCATTTTCCCTTGACAGAAACATGAGAAGTATCAACGCCGCTGTCTAAAGTACCTATAATGATGTTAGTACCCGTATAACCTTCCAGCCAGCATGAATCCGCTTTGATCTTGCTGATATTCCATTCCGGTGTCCTTACGCCCTCGACTGGCGTGTATGTGTTGTCATCGTCAAGGTAGATTTTGTCATTGAGTGTTACGAATGCGACATCTTCACGTTCAGCCATCATTTCAATTATAGTTCTGGTGGCTTTCATTGATAATCCATTGAATATCCAAAAAGACTTGATATCCTCGACCTGGTCAGAAAACGCGGCAAGGTAGTTTAATATATCTTCCTGACATGTTTGCGCATGATCTTGTAGCAATTTGACTTTCATCGCGGTGGCGAGATTGACAGGAGCCTGAGAAAACATCATCTGGTTTTTCATGTGCACGATAATATCGATCTTTTGATGTTCATCCATGCACGACAGTTTTTCCAATAAATCAGGATGTATAGTTGATAACATAATCAGGCTAAAAACATAAATTGTATACATTTATTGCCTTTTGACGTTATATCGTCGATCTTTATATTTGTCAAGGGTTTATTATACTGACTTGCTACCGTTTTTCAGTTTGATACTAAGTATATCCTCATCATCAAATGAGGATGGTTATTATAGAATGACCAAATAATTAGTTGATAGAAACAAGTATGTTTTCTATTGACATTTACCCCCGCCTGGGTATAATAACAAGATCCAGCATGTCCATTATACGATTTCAAACCGGCAGTTTACAATCAACTTCACATGAACATAACAATACAATTGAAATAGCGCAGAGTTGTCCAACTGCGATCAATACGGGTCGATCCAAGGAGGATTAATGCCCGAAGCGAAATTTTTGGAAGATATCTGCAAAGGTTGTGGTCTTTGTTGTGATGATATCTGTCCGGTGAAGATCCTGAGATTGTCGCCCGACCGGATAAATTCAAGCGGTTATCACCCGGCTGAAGTGACTGACATGAGCAAGTGCATCGGATGCGGATACTGTTACATTGTATGCCCTGAACCGGCGGTCGAGGTATATAAGTGAACCCTAACCTAATTCCCATTCTTTAGGAGGCACAGTGGCAGCAAAAGAATTGATGTACGGTAATCATGCGATCGTGGAAGGGGTCATCGCGGCGGGCTGCCGGTTCTTTGCCGGTTATCCCATAACCCCCCAGAATGAAGTCCCCGAATACATGTCGATCCGCATGAATGAAGTCGGCGGTGTATTTCTGCAAACGGAAAGCGAACTCGCGGCGATCAATATGCTGTTCGGAGCAGCCGCAACCGGCGCGCGCGTCATGACCTCGTCGTCGTCGCCGGGTATCAGCTTGATGCAAGAGGGTCTGTCCTATATCGCCGGTTCTGACATCCCGGTCCTGGTCGTCAATGTTGTGCGCGGCGGTCCTGGTCTGGGCAATATCGCGCCTGCGCAATCGGATTATTTCCAATCGACCAGGGGCGGCGGACACGGCGATTATTACACGATCGTCCTGGCACCCAATTCAGCCCAGGAACTGTTCGAGTTCCCCAAACTGGCGTTTGAGCTGGCCGAGAAATACCGCGTGCCCGCGGTCATTCTTGCCGATGGATTGCTGGGGCAGATAATGGAACCGATCGTATTCAGCTTCAAGCCGGTTGATCCCAAGAACCTTCCCCCTCAAGATTGGTGGCTTACCGGGTGCCAGGGTCGCGAACGCCGGGTCGTGCGTTCCTATGACCTGAAACCCGGCAAGCTCGAAGAATGGAACTGGCGCCGCAATGAAAGGTTCCAGGCCATTATAAAGAACGAACAAAGGCATGAGGCGATCCAGTGTGACGACGCGGAAGTCGTGGTCGTCGCTTACGGCACCTCGGCGCGGGTATCGGCTGCCGGCATTAAGATGGCGCGCGACAAAGGTATCAAAGCGGGCTTGTTCAGGCCGATCAGTCTATGGCCATTTCCGGCCGTCGCCCTGAATGCCATCGCGAAACGCGCTAAAAATATCCTGGTGGTCGAAATGAGCCTGGGCCAGATGATCGAGGATGTGAAACTGGCCATCGAATGCCGCGTACCCGTGTATTTCCACGGCCGGCCGGGCGGCGGCATACCCACGACCCAGGAGATCTGCGATAAACTGATCTCATTACCGCGGGGTGCGAAATGAAGCCGATGTTCATACGTCCCAAGGGATTGACATCCGTCAACCAGCGCTACTGTCCCGGCTGTGGGCACGGCATCGTCCACCGGCTCATCGGTGAACTGCTGGTGGAAATGGATGTCCGGGAAAAAACCGTGGGCATTGCGCCGGTAGGCTGTTCGGTCTTTGCCGACGAATATTTCAACTGCGATATGATCCAGGTCCCGCACGGCCGTGCCTGCGCGGTCGCCACCGGTATAAAACGCGCGCGGCCCGAGTGCTTTGTTTTCAGTTACCAGGGCGACGGCGACCTGGCGGCGATCGGCACTGCGGAAACCATCCATGCCGCAGCGCGCAACGAAAATATCAGCGTGATCTTCATCAATAACGCGATCTACGGCATGACCGGCGGCCAGCTTGCGCCGACGACACTGCCAGGCATGAAATCAACGACCTCGGTCAAGGGCAGGGATATCGCCAAACAGGGGTACCCCATCAAGGTTGTCGAGTTGATCAACGCGCTGGATGGACCGATCTACCTGGAACGCACCACCGTGCACACGCCCAAGGACATCATCAAGACCAAGAAAGCCCTGAAGACCGCTTTCAATTATCAGCTTCAGAACAAGGGTTTTTCGCTCATCGAGGTCCTGTCAATGTGCCCCACGGGCTGGGGTGTTACGCCGGTCCAGGCAAAAAAATGGATCAACGATGTAATGATGAAATATTATCCGGTCGGGGAAGTTCGGAACCGCGGTAAGGAGGAGAAGAAATGACCAGGGAAATAATCTTATCGGGATTCGGCGGCCAGGGGATCGTTTCGTCCGGCATCATAATTGCCTATGCTGGCCTGCTCGAGAACAAGCACGTGACCTTCTTCCCCTCCTATGGCGCCGAAATGAGAGGCGGCACCGCCAACTGCTCGGTCGTTGTTGCCGATGAACCGATCGCGTCGCCGGTCGTAGCTAACCCCGACATCGTGCTTATCATGAACGAACCTTCGCTTTTGAAATTCGAACCCATGCTTAAAGCGAACGGATTGCTGTTCTTCAACCGCACGCTCATCAAATCCCAGCCGAAAAGGACCGACATCGAAGTGTTCGCCATCGACGCCAACGCGATCGCGGAAGAGCTCGGCACGGGACGCATCGCCAACATGGTAATGCTGGGTTCAATGGTCAAAAAGACCCAATTGCTGAAACTTGAGACGCTTTATAAGGCCCAGCGCAAAAGGTTCGGCCGGGCGACCGAAGAGCAGTTGAAATTGAACGAAAAAGCTTTGGCGAAGGGATATGAGTTAATTAAGTAAGATCCCCGTAATGTTCGACGAAATCCTGCCGCTCGTAAAAAAACCAATTCGATACACAGGGGGCGAATACAACATAACCCTGAAATCCAGTACCCCCGTTCACGTGGGGATCGTCTTTCCCGAGATCTACGAGATCGGTATGTCGAACCTCGGCATAAAGATCATCTATCACCTTTTCAACAAAGTACCGGACATCCAATGCGAAAGGATCTTTGCCCCCTGGCCTGATTTCGGTGAGCAGTGCCGAACCCGCAACATTCCGATCTTCGGCCTGGAGTCAAAAAAATCCGTCAAGGAATTCGATCTGCTGGGTTTCAGCCTGCAGAGCGAATTGAGCTATACGACGGTCCTGTACGTTCTGGAACTTTCACAGATACCCTTCCGGGCGGCGCAGCGCGGTGCCGAACACCCGCTCCTGATCGCCGGCGGGCCGGCGGCTCTCAATCCGAATCCCTTGAGCCCGGTCTTTGATGCCTTTGTGCTGGGGGACGGCGAGGAAGTCACTCTCCGGATCTCCGAAGTACTGCTGGGTATCCCTAAGATCAAAAAACATGAACGGCTTTCGGCGCTCGCGAACATCGAAGGCATATGGGTGCCACAGATCCACGGCAAGTCCAAGGTCATAAAGAAGTGCGTGGTCCCGGAATTGACCGACGACGCACTGCCTTCGCCGGCGATCCTGCCGATCAGCGATATAACCCATGACCGGCTGGCGATTGAAGTTATGCGCGGATGCACCTGGGGCTGCCGCTTCTGCCAGTCGGGTTATGTGAACCGTCCCCTGCGGATACGCCCGGCCGATGACATTATCCGGGCGGTGGAGCGCGGCATTCGCGAAACCGGCTGGGAGGAGGTATCGCTCTTATCCTTTTCCATCCTGGATTACCCGGGTCTCTTGAATCTCGTACGGAGGCTTAACGAGATCTTGAAAAAAAAGAACATCTGCATATCGCTGCCGGCCATGCGCGGCGAATTGTTCAGTGAAGAGCTTGCGGTCCTGCTCAAAGAAGTAAAAAAAACCGGTCTTACCTTTGCCCCGGAAACAGCCAGCGATGACCTTAGAAAGCGGATCAATAAATCATTTTCCAACGAGCGAATGATATCGTCCATCAATATCGCTAACCGTCAGGGATGGAAACAGGTCAAGCTCTATTTCATGGTGGGGCTGCCCGGTGAAAACGACCAGGACGTGCGGGCCATCAATGATTTGGTGACCGATATCCTCAAGGCGTTCCCGAAAGGCACGATCAAACTCTCGTTATCTCCCTTCATCCCCAAACCGCATACGCCTTTCGAATCGACCGGCTTCCTGCCGGTCGCGGAGCTGACGGAAAAGATAAATTCCATCCGCCGGTTGAAAAAACCCCGGTTGGAACTGAATTACCAGTCACCCGAAGTCTCGTTCATCGAAGCGTTCCTTTCCCGATGCGACGACAGGGGCTTTGAGGTCATCGAGGAGGTATATAAGCGCGGCGGCCGGTTCGAGGAATGGCGCGAGGAATTCGATTTTCAGCGCTGGCAGCAAGCTTTTGAGAAAACCGGCGTCGATCCCCAGGCGTACCTGAAGCCGCTTGACCGCTATCCATGGGATTTCATTGACGTTGGCGTAACCAAGGATTTTCTCAAGCAGGAACTCACCCGCTCGTCGGCCGGGGAAGCGACTGACAATTGTTTTTATCACGGCTGTACGCCGTGCGGCGCGTGCCCTGATGGCCAGAATATACCGCGGCACAGCGAGCAAACGTTGCCGGAAAAATATCTGAACTACGGCCGCTACCCGAAACGGGACATATCATCGCAGGCGTTCCGCGTCAAATATTCAGTCGGCGAGCAATTCAGGTACGCTTCCCATCTTGACATAACACGCACGATCTACCGGGCGCTCCGGCGGTCAGACCTGCCCATTGAATACACCCAGGGTTATTCGCCCCTGCCCCGGGTCTCATTCTCACCCCCAAAAAGCGTGGGCATCGTGTCCAAAGGCGATTTTTTCGACTGCTATCTGGTCGGTGATTATTTCTCGAATATATCGAGGGAACTTAACAGCCGTTTTCCGCCGGGGATCAGGGTCCTGGACGTACGCTCGCTCCCTCATAAAACACCATCGCTCAGCAGTTCGATCAACGTGATCTACTTTGAGATCGGCATCGCGCCCGAAAGATTGAAAAATCCGATCGATATGAACGATCCAAGGCCCCTGTATGTCCCGACCAAATCAGGATCGAAGAATATCAGGGAATCCATCGAAACCATTTCTGTGCAGCAACAGACATTGAATTGTGGTCTCTATTTCGGACCGGGTATGATAAATGTGTATGATCTTCTTTCCTACTTGACCGGTGAACCTGTGGACCAGGTCAAGGCATGCAAGATAACACGGACTGCGATGTTCATCAAGAAAGAAGGTCTCCTCGCCTCACCAATGGAGGTAACGTAATGAAAAAAGATATCGTCATAAATGTTTCCGGCATGGAAACCCGGATCGCCATCATGGAAGACGACCTGCTCGTGGAATATCATGTTGAGCGCCCAGAGCAGGGCAGTCTGGTCGGGAACATCTACAAGGCCAAAGTATTGAATATGATCTCGGGACTTAAAGCCGCGTTCGTGGACCTCGGCATGGAGAAGAACGGTTTTCTGCCGCTCGATGAGATCCCATTCCAGGAATTCTCCGATCTTTTTGAGAACGAAGTCGAGATGGACACGGCCTACCGCCCGGAAACCATAAAGCTCAAAGAAAAACAGGAAACGGTCGTTCAGGTCACCAAGGATGCTTACGGCATCAAAGGCCCCCGGGTCACGTCGTACATCTCGATCCCCGGACGGTATATCGTGCTGCTCATCAATGCCCGCAATGTCGGCGTGTCCAGGAAGATCCGGAACCGGCATGAACGGGAAATACTGCTCAAGATCGGCCGGGAGGTCAGGCCCCATGGCATGGGGCTGATCATCCGGACGGCCGCGGCATCGGCAAAACCCGACGAAATCAAGAACGAGGTGCGCTATTTGAAGAACGAATACGAAAAAAGCATGCACCTAGCGGAGAAGCCGGCGCCGTTACTCGCCTACCGCGAACCAGACACCACGATCAAGATCGTCAGGGACCTGTTCAATCATGAGGTTCGCAACCTGATCGTGGACAACGACCTGAAATACCGCTTGATCAATGATTACCTGAGCAAGGTCTCGCCGCGCATAAGGTCGCGGGTCAAGATGTACCGCGACAACGAACCGATCTTCGTCCGATACGGGGTCGAGGATCAGCTGAAAGACATCTTTGAAAGGAAGCTCTGGCTGCCAGGCGGCGGATACATCATTATCGATCAGACCGAAGCGTTCCTCGCGATCGACGTGAACACGGGTAAATCGTCCAGGGAAAAACAGGCGGAAAAACTCGCGCTCTTGACCAACCTTGAGGCCCTCAAGGAGGTCGCGCGCCAGCTGAGGCTGCGGGACATCGGCGGACTGGTCGTCGTCGACCTTATCGATCTGGAAAAAAAGGAGAACATCGACCGCATGCTCCGGGAATTCAAGGGCATGATCCACCAGGACCGCGCCCGTTACCGGGTCGGCGGGATCAGCGAATTCGGCCTGCTGCAGTTCACCCGTGAACGGTCGCGCACGAGCCTGACGCATCAGCTCGGCGAAGCCTGCCCGATCTGCCGGGGACGCGGCCGGATCCTGTCAAAGTCGAGCATGATCGGTAATATCGAACGATGGTTCATGAATAACGCGAAAACGATCAAGAACAAAGTCATTGAACTGCGCGCCTCTCCGAGAGTGATCGATTACCTGAGCTTATACCATTCTGACACGCTGGCCAAGATCGGCAAGGAAGGCAACCTTATCATCAGGTTAAAAGCCGACTACGCTGTGCCCGAGGATGATTTCAAAATGCTGGTCACTTAGCAGCAGCTCTTGAGGACGTGACAAAGGGCTGAAAATGATTATAATGAACTGATCATGCCGGATTTCAACCGCCCTATTTCCGGACCAGAGATCGACCACCTGCGAGAGCTTGCCCGTCTATGCCGCGGCGATATCCTGGTCATGACGACCATCGCCGGTTCCGGACACCCCGGCGGCTCGATGTCATCGCTTGACATATACCTCACGCTATATTCCTGCGCCAACAGCTCACCGGAAAATGCCGATGACCCGCAGCGCGACCGGATCATCGTCAGCCATGGCCATACATCGCCTGGCGTCTATGCCTGCCTTGCCCGTCTTGGTTTCATTGACCATGGAGATCTCCTGACCGGATTTCGCCGTATCCGCGGCCCCTATGAGGGCCACATCGAGCGCCACCTGCCCGGCGTGGAATGGACGACCGGCAACCTGGGCCAGGGTCTGTCCGCGGCATGCGGGTTTGCGCTGGCCGCGAAGATCAAGCAGTTGAAGTACGACACCTACGCGGTCATGAGCGATGCCGAACAGGCGAAAGGCCAGGTCGCGGAAGCAAGGCGTTTTGCGAAAAAATACGGTCTGACCGATCTTACGGTGCTTATCGACTATAACCAATTCCAGATATCAGGACGAACCCGCAATATCATGCCGGTAAATATCAAGGAAAACTACCTGGCTGACGGCTGGCAGGTCGACGAGGTTGACGGGCACGACTTTGCCCAGCTGCACGAAGCGATCAGACGGGCGCGTTCTGATGCGAACAACCCCCGTATGATCTTGTGTCGCACGATCATGGGCAAAGGCGTTTCGTTCATGGAGAACCGGGAAAAGTACCCGGGCGAACCGCTGAGCCAGGCGTTCTACCACGGCCAGGCCCTCAAACGCGACGAATGCGCGAAGGCGCTGAAAGAACTGGGGGTTGAGGACACGATCGACCAGTTGACCGCGGACGCAAAAAATCGCGTGATAAAAGGATTTCACCGCAAAGATATGCCGCTGCCTGTTATCCATGAAGCGCTAGCGCGGACTTACACCGACAAAACCGATCTGCGGCTGGCCTGGGGCAATGCCCTGGAAGACATGGCCAAAGCCAACCCGGAAAATACCTTCGCGGTATTCGACTGCGATCTTGCTGAATCGGTCGGCACCATGACTTTTTTCCGCATCAGGCCGCATAATTTCTTTGAAGCCGGGGTCAGCGAACATACCACGGCGACCATTGCCGGCGCGTTGTCCCTGAACGGCGTGTGTTCGATCTGGGCCGACTTCGGCGTTTTTGCCGTCGACGAGGTCTATAACCAGCTTCGGATCAATGATATCAATAATACCAGCCTCAAGATCGTCGCCACCCATTGCGGGTATAATGTCGGCCCGGACGGTAAAACCCACCACTGCATTGACTATCTGGGCCTGCTCAGGAATTTATTCGGTTTTAAGGTCGTGGTACCCTGCGATCCCAACCAGGCTGACCGTATTGCCAGGTTCATGCTGCAGCAACCCGGCAATTTCGTAATGGCCCTTGGCCGTACCAAACTCCCGGTTATCACGGATGAAGCCAGAAAGCCGTTATTCGGCGGTGGCTATGCTTATGCTTACGGTGCCGTGGATATTGTTCGCGAAGGATCAGACTGCGCGATCTTCGCAACGGGAGCCATGGTCGATCAGGCGATCGAGGCCCGTGCCCTTCTCAAGAAGGACGGCATTAAAGCGAGGGTATATGCGGTCTCATCACCGCTTGAGGTCGCAAGAGTTATCATCAAAGCCGCAGCTTCGACCAGGCTGGTCGTGAGTTATGAGGACCACAACCCCATGACCGGACTCGGCTGCACGATCGCTCATGGCCTGGCCGATATCCAGAGCGGGACAAAATTCGCAAAAGTCGGCGTGACCCAGTATGCCGGGTCGGACGAGGCCGATGTTTTATACAAAAAATATTCGCTTGACGCAGGGTCCGTGGCCGAGACAATAAAAAAGAACCTGTAACATGGCAAACAAAACCATACCGATCCACTACGTGAGCACGCTCGAACAAGCCGCCGACTTGATCCGGCAGCACAAGAATTTCTGGGTCTGCAACTGTGGTTGCCGCGAGAGCCGTGAAAAAGGTAAATGCCGGCGCTCCCGCATCGATGTCTGCCTTTTTTTCCGCGGTGACGTCGGCAGCAGCGGATCAGAACTGAAAAAAAAGACGCGCCGGTTTGCCGAAGGCATTCTGCATGAAGCATATGACAAATGGCTTGTGAGCCGTCCGTTCCGCAATGATAAAAATAAAAAGATCGTCGATGGCATATGTTTCTGCTGTAATGACTGCTGCGGTTATTTTCTCGATCCCACAGAGATCTGCGATAAGGGGAAATATGTGGAAAAGACCGACATGAAGCTGTGTACCGGCTGCAGCAGCTGCGTTGATGTATGCTATTTCAAGGCGCGCAGGCTCAAAGGCGGCCGCCTGAAGATCACGCGGTCCAAATGCTATGGCTGTGGCTTATGTATCCGGGTTTGTCCGGCCAAGGCCGTAAAAATATCCAAAAGGTAAAACTTTTTCCTCAGCGTCTTTTCAAACCATCCAGCGTGATCCTGATGATCTCCTGCTCTTTGCCTGCCACCGCGGGTATGAAAAAATGCAGTGAAAAGGCCGCCCGGACCGCGTTCAAGAAAAAGTACGCTCCGATACGCGGATCGGTTTTTCTGAATTCACCCTTTTCAACGCCCTCGCTGATGATACGGCTGATCAATGCGACGATCTCATCGACCCTCGCTATCGCCTGACGGTGGATCGCTTTCATGATGCGGCTCGTAAGGTTCATGTTATCGATCATTTCCAGCCCGATCCCGCCCTTGAATCTAAGCATGAAACGGACCCAGTCTTTGGCGATCTTTTCAAGCTTTCTGGTCGGTGAAATATTTTCGCTGACTGTCTGTTTGAGCATGGTCACCGCGCCGTTGAAGTACTCGTCAATGATACCGGCGTAAAGTGAGGGCTTGTCCTTGAAATACAGGTAGACCGTGCCCTTGGCGATCCCGGCGCAGCGTGCTATATCCTCGACCCGGGTTTCAAAAAACCCGCGTTGAGTAAAGACCCTCACCGCCGCGCCGATTATTTTTTTCCGTACTTCAAGATTTTTCATCGCGTATCAGGTTTGAGCCTTTTTTTTTCGCTCTTGCGCTCGAACATCGCGTACAGCACCGGGATCACGATCAAGGTCAGGAACGTAGCCACCATCATGCCGCCGATCACGGAACGCGCCATGGGCGCGCGCATCTCATTACCCGAACCAATACCCAATGCCATCGGGATCAGACCGAAGATCGTGGTCAACGCGGTCATCAGGATCGGCCGCATCCTAACCCGGCCCGCTTCAACGAGCGCATCAACTAATGACCGCCCTTCGTTCCGGCGCAACTGGTTCGCGTAATCGATGTACACAATGGCGTTGTTCACGACCACACCGCCCAAAATGAGCACGCCGAGCAGGCTCTGCATATTGAACGTCGTCCCGGTAAAGAACAGCATCCAAAGAACGCCGATGATCCCCAGCGGGATCGTGAACATGATGATGAACGGTTCCTTTAATGATTCAAACTGGCCGACCATGATGATATACACCAGGAACAACGACAGTACGATGACCAGGCCGATATCGCGGAAAGTGTTCTGCATCTCCTCAAAACCGCCGGAAAGCTTGATCTCAAAATCCGATGGCCTGGGGTAATCTTTTAGCTTTTTCTGCACCTCTCGCGCCGCGCCGTTCGGATCCCGGCCTTCAACGTTCGCGCTGACCTTGACGATGCGGTTCGTATTTTCATGTTCTATCTGCGCCGGACCGACCGTCGTGGTATCATTAAGAAAATTCCTTAATGGAACCTCGCCCAGCGGCGTGGTGACCGTCATGGACCGTATTTTTTCCGGTGCGTCGCGGTATTTCTCGCCGAACCTGACCCGGACGTCATATTCATCGCCTTCGATCCGGTACTGCGTGGCGACGGTTCCCTCGATCCGGCTGCGCAGGATGCTTCCGATCTGGTACGGGGTCAAGCCGAACTGGGCGGCCTTGTACCGGTCAACGATGAACTGGATCTCGGGCCGGCCTTCGCTGAAATCGCTCTCAATATCGACAACACCGCGAATACCCCTGAGCATGTCCATGAGTTGGTCTGATATCTTCTTGGATCTGGCGAGGTCATAACCGATGATCTTTATTTCGATCGGTTTCTCGCTGCCAAAAAGCATCGACTGGTCAGAAGTGAACCGCGTCACCATCCCGGGGATCCCGTTCATCTTTAATCGCAGGTCACGCTGGATATCGGTCACCGAGCGCTTGCGCTGTTCGCGTTCAACCAGCCCGATCCAGATAGTCGCGGTGTGCTGTCCGCTGCCGCCGCCGAACAGCGCGGTAAACCCTGAACCAGTGCCTACGGTCACGAACGAATTCTCCAATTCGGGTACCTCCTGCTGGATGATTTTTTCCAGCCGGCTGACCGCTGAATCCGTAATCGCCAGTTTGGTGCCCATCGGCATTTCGGCCTCGACCTGAATTTCATTCTGGTCGACATTCGGGCTCAGCTCCGCGCCGATGAACGGAAACAATGCCAGGCTGATTATGAAAAGACCAAGGCTTGTCCACGCTACGGTCTTGCGGTGTGTCAGCGCCCACTTAATGAGGATTGAATAATAGTTCTCCAGTCTCGTGTAGAATATTTTCATGGTTCTTGAAAGTCCGGTTTCCTTGATCTGCAGGAATTTTGACATCAGCATCGGGACGATCGTGATCGCGACGATCAACGATGATATCAACGCGAACGTGACCGTCAGGGCGAGCTGGGTAAAGAAGATCGCGGCGAACCCGCGCACCAGGAGCAGGGGCAAAAAGACCGCGACCGTGGTCAGGGTCGAAGCCGTGATCGCCATGCCGACTTCCTTTGTGCCGACGATCGCGGCTATATCCGGCATCTCTTTCTTTTCCTGGCGGTGGCGGTATATCGCCTCAAAAACCACGATCGCGTTGTCGACCACCATGCCGATCGCGATCGTCAAACCGCCCAGCGAAATGATGTTAAGGCTCATATTGAAGATGAACATCAGGAATAGCGTGAAAAATATCGTAATGGGCATGGCTACGCCGACAAAAACCGTGGCGCGCAGATTGCCCAGAAAAAGGAAGAGGATGATCGCCGCGAGGAGCGCGCCCATCCACAGCGTGTCCGCCGTGCTTTTCACCGAGCGGTTGATGAAATCCGCCTGATTGAAGATAATATCGATCGCGATCCCAGCCGGCAGTTCTTTTCTGATCTCGCCGATGACCTTCATCACGTTGCCGCACACACTAACGGTGTTGGCGTCAGACCTTTTCTGCACCATTCCCCAGATCGATGAAACGCCATTAGTGCGGGAATAAACGGCCGCATCCGACGGTTCCAGCCGGATGTCCGCGAGCTGGCCAAGCGCGACCGGCACGCCATTACTGTTGCCGACGATGGTCTTGCGTATGTCGTCAAGATTTTTGTACTCGCCGATGATCCTCAGGCTGTAAGTCTTATCGCCGCTTTCGACCGAACCCAACGGGTAATTGAGATTTTGAGCCTGCAGGACACTGACCACCTGGTCAGCCGTTATCCCGGTGCTTACCAGTTTCTCGGGATTGAAGGTCACGTGGATCTCGGTAAAGGTATTGCTCTGGGCATAGGACCCGGCAACGCCGTCCGCGCGCTGAATACGGTCGGCGATATTTTCCGTTATCTTATCCAGTTCCAGCGGGTCAATGTCTCCTCTTACGCTGAACATCACTACCGGCTGCTGGGATATGTCAAACTTGAAGATCAACGGCTGGTCCGCGTCATCCGGAATATAAGGGAGCACGATGCCCAGGCGGTCCCGCACATCATTTGACGCGGCGTCAAGGTTTGATCCCCAGGCAAAACGAAGCATGATCATTGACGTGTTCTCCGATGACGTCGATGTGATATCTTCGATATTGTTGAGCGTGCCCAGCACTTTCTCGAACGGTTCGGTGATCTGGCGTTCTGTTTCCTGCGGTCCGGCACCAGGATAAGTCGTAAGCACGACCATCATGGGGAACGTGATATTGGGGAACAGGTCCACGGTCAATTTGCTGAGCGAAACAACGCCAAAAACAAGAAGCCCCAGGAACACCATGGATATTGCCAGCGGTCTGCGAACTGCAGTCTCGGTTATCTTCATTTTTAAACCTTACCTTTTCACCGGAATGATCTTTTCTTCATCGGCAAGACGCTGCTGGCCCACGACGACGACCATTTCATGCTCAGCCAGTCCGGAAAGGATTTCGGTCTGATCATCCCCGACCAGACCGGTAGATACCTTTCTTTTCGTAACTGAGCTGTCCGCGTTCACTATGAATAAAAAATCATTGATTATCGCGTCCGGGGGCAGGGCCAATACATCCTTGCGTTCGGCCACGGTGATCAATACCCGGGCGGTCATCCCCGGTTTCAGAACCAGCCGCGGATTTTCGATAGCCGCTTTTATGCTGACGGTCCGTGTCATGGGGTCGATCACCGGGCTGATCTCCGTGATCGAGCCGGTAAAGGACTGATCCGGCAGGGCATCTACGGACAGGACTATTTTTTTATTCCTGCTGAAGCAACCCGCCTCGGTTTCGGCGGCATTGAAAGCGACCTTGACACGGGCGAAGTCAACCACCTGCATGACCGGCGCCTGGGGGGTAACCATCGAGCCGATATCCACGAAGATCCGGGCGACGGCGCCACTGATCGGTGAGGTGACGTACGCTTCTTCAAAATCAAAACCTACGGTCTCGTTCTTTATCACCATCAGCCGGTCACCCTTGCTTACCCGCGAGCCGTCGGATACCATGATCTTCAGCACGCGGCCCATGGTTTCCGGAAAAACCTGCGCGGTCTTATCCGCCATGATCGCGCCGATCATCTCGCAAGACTTTATCACATTGGTTTTTTGCGCCACGACATATTCGACCGAACTGTTGACCTTGGTGCGGTCCGCGCCGGAAGATTTTTTGAACACGAAAACACGCAGCACGATGCCTACGCACACGATCAGAATCAGGCCTATAATGATCAACTTTTTCTTCATCGCATCACTCCTTTCCTGTTGCCTTGCGAATTCCCGCGCTTGCCGCGTGGTATTCCTTCAACGTATTCAAGTAATTCGTTTTTGCCTGGGTCGCCGCCAGCTGCGCATCCATGAACTCCAGGTTCGTTGCCAGGCCGCTTTTGTACCGCGTTTCCATGATCTCGAACGCCCTGGTCGCCTGGTTCACGTTCTCCTGCGCGGCACTGAGCGCTTCTTGAGAGGCAAGAAAATTCAGATAGGATTGCTTGACCTCAAGGCTGATCGCCTTTTCAAGATTTTCCCGCGCGTGCCGCGCTTCCTTGAGTTTTAACGCAGCTGATTTGTACGCGTACAGGCTCTTAAACCCGCTGAACAAGGGCAACTGGAAACCGAGCGAGAACGTCATATTTGAACCCCACTCGCTGCCGCCCAGTCCAAATGGCTTTTGCCGGTCATAGGTCGCGCCCGCCACGATCGAAGGCAAGTTCGCGGTTTGCGCTATTGACCTGCCGGCCAGCGCAATTTTTTCGACACTCTGCAGATTTTTGATCTCGGCTCGGCTTGCCAGCGCTGCGGTCGTGAGTTCCTCAAGATCATATGCCTGTTCAGTGTACTGCAATTCTCCATCCACCACGCATTCCCGGTCAAGGGGCAAACCCAGCAGCATCTTGAAACCCTCACGCGCCAGGTTCAACCCGTTTTCCGTTTGTATCACTGTCGGTTTGAAGTTAGCCACCTGGACACCAGCGCGCAGCAGCTCGAATTGCGAAACCAGGCCGGCCGCATAGCGCTTTTGCACGGCTTCTTCATGCCGCTGCAACTGGTCAAGGCTTTCGCGCATTAGTTTCACCATTTCTTCCAGCACGAGCAGGCCGTCAAAGGCCGTGGTCACGGAATACGTGACCTCCTGCTTTTTCCTATCCAGGGACATGAACGCGATATCGCGGCTCAAACCGGCGATCCGGTAGGCATTATAGACCTTGCCCCAGGTAAATAGCACCTGCTGCAACGATACCTGCAGGTCATAGTTTTCATGCTGACCGATCGGGATCGGAATGCTGTCCATCATGAAGACCGAAACATCAGTAATGTATGCGTAATATCCGCTTAGTGAAAGTGTCGGATAAAATGAGGACCTTGCTTCGCCGATACCGGCTTCAGCCTTATCAATATCGATTTGCAGCTGGATTATCTCGGGATTATTCAGCAGCGCATATTCAATAGCGTCACCGCGGTCAAAGCGAACGGTATCATGTAATGCTTGTGACATTAGGATCAGAATCGCATAAGATATCATGTCATCCTCCCTTAAGGAAACAGGAATTTAAGGCTGAAGCCGTTTTCCCATAATTTATCATCCTTATCAAAATATCCATATTTATCGAGATCGGCGCTCGCCATATAATGATAACGGCTCACTGCCTCCACTCCTACGTTTTTCAGCAGTTTGATCCGGAGCGATATCCCACCGATAAAACCAAGATCCTTTTCTTCCATTTTCCCGCCGGACGGGAGGGTGATCGTCTCGCCATCGAATGACGCTTTCCACAGATACCAGCCAAGACCGGTCACCAGATAGATCGCTGCGCGCCGGGTGCGGATAAAAGGGAGCATATTGAATTCGGTGCAGAACGAGATCGGGATATAGTCATAAACATACGTTCCCATACCGGCCATCGGCACTTCATATCGCAGGTACGTGCCGTGGACCCGGATCCCTATATTCGGGATAATATTCTCAACACCGATCTCCCCGCCGAACTGCCAGCGCGACCCGGTTTCGAGCGAATCCTGATATAATTTATAAAAACCGTAATCGGGACCCGCGTAAACCTGCGGGGATAGCGGCTTATAATTCAAACTTGCCCATAAAGAAACTGCCATAAGCAGTACGTTCATACAGCCTCCTTTAATTAGAAATAATGACTGACTGGTCAGTCATTATATATGTAAAGTGCTCTTTGTCAAGGGGGTATTTGTCTGAATCCCCTTCCTCGATGGCAGCATTATAAATCAGCATTCAATAACAGCTGGTGTCCCGTTAGGGGGAGGATATTTGTTGTAGAAAAAAGACAAACAATGGAGATTACTCAGGATATATGCAAATCAGATTATTTAGGCGGTATCGGGAATCCGGTGATGTTTTGAAAACTTTCCTGCGTTTTTTCTAAAACCTTCTTGCGGGCATCGGCCAGGGCGGCCATGATCAGGTCCTCAAGCATGCTGACGTCCTTATCGGCGAGCACCTGCGGTTCGATCTTGACGGCGACGACGTTCTGCTCGCCGTCCATTTCGATCTTCACCATGCCGCCGCCGGCGCTCCCTTCCACTTTTATCTGCCTGAGTTGTTCCAGCAGCTTTGACTGCAGTTTCATGGCCTCCTGCATGAGATTTTTCACGTGGTTCTGCCTATCTTACTTCTTCACCGTCAAACATGGTCTTGATCTTCTGGGTCATTGTGTCGATATCCTTCTTCCCCGCGTCTTCCCGCCGTATCGACAGCTCGAAGTCAGCTCCTGCCAACTTTTTAATTATCTCCAGCAAGATCTTTTGATTTTGCTGCAGTTCCTTTTTGGAGAATTCCGTGTCGGCCTTGATCACAACCGCCTTTCCTTCCCGGGAAATTTCGGCCTTGGTAAGCGTACCTGCCAGCCTCGGGCTTTTCTTAGCGAGGGCATCGAGCATCCCCTGTCTGAGGTCCAGGGTCGCCGGCGCCGCATCGGCGGCGCTGTCCTTCACAACCAATACGTCCTGCGCGTCTTGACCGGATCCCGGGTTTGAAGAGGGAATCCGGGTCGATCCCTGTACTACGAGCTGGCTCAGCAGGAGTTCCATCGCCACCCTGGGATTGACCGAACGCCGGATAGTATTTTCGGATCTCAAGCAGTACTCGATCATGTCGATCAGGTTCTCGCGCGACACCGGGATCTTATCCAGCAAAGCAAGTTCATCCTGGCTCAGCTCCAGGTACTCCTCCCTGAGACCGGCTTTGTGCAACAGCAAATTTCTTAAATATCCGACCAGTTCACGGTATATTTCCAGCGGGTCACCGCCGTCTTCGATCCCCTTGTTCAGACCCATGAGAACTGCGGTTAGATCGCGGGCGATGATCTTTCCCAGCAGGTCGCGGTAAAAATCACTGCCCAGGAAACCGACGAATTTGAAGATATCATCCTTGGTTATCGTGCCATCGATAAAAGAACCCAGCTGTTCCAGGATGCTCTCGCCGTCCCTGACGCTCCCGTCCGCGCGCACTGCCAGGTAACGCAAAGCATCGCGGTCGATCTTGATATTTTCCTTTTGGGCAACCGCGCTCAACCGCTGGGTCAGTTCGTTCAAGGAAAGCCTCTTGAAAGTGAACCGCTGGCAGCGGGAAAGGATGGTAGCCGGCACATCGGTAGGATTTGTTGTGGCAAGAATGAAAATGACATTCGCCGGCGGTTCCTCAAGGGTCTTCAACAGGGCATCAAAAGCGTCATCGGTAAGGGCATGGACCTCGTCAATAATATAGATCTTGTAACGACAGTGGAGCGGGGCATAGCGAACGCCTTCACGCAGGTCCCTGATATCATCGATCTTGCGGTTTGACGCCCCGTCGATCTCGACCACATCGATGCTGCGGCTGGCCGTTATCTCAACGCACGCCTGGCACTTCTGGCATGGCGTTACGGTCGGCCCTTCGATGCAGTTAACGCTTTTGGCAAAGACCCGAGCGGTCGTGGTTTTACCAACGCCGCGGGGACCGGCGAACAAAAAAGCGTGCCCGATGGCATTGCTCTTGATCGCGCCCTTGAGCGCCAGCACCACATGGGATTGCCCGGTCAGCTCGTCAAAGCTCTGCGGCCGGTGCTTCAGCGATATTACCTTATGCGACATAATATTCTTTATTCCTTATTTCCTGTTTTTCCTATTTTCCATTCTCTGTTTTCTATTTTCTAGCAAACAATGTCCATTGCTTAAATTCCGGTCGTGCGCCCTCTTCGCCAATGCCTTCAGGAACAGTAAGAGGAAAAGACTCGGACCAGGTTTTCCCATAACCAGTCCTTTGCTACGTACCGTTGCTTCCTTCCGGACCTGGCGGGGTTTGTAGCCGGTGCTATCATAGGGCCCAATCGTCAACGCCTTTTGCATCCGGCTGTCGCCCCTGAAAATCCTGACTCAACAGGGCATTCAATCCCGCTATAGCGGATTTCGGGTCCCCCCGCACCTTAACAGTCATCTCAATTCCTGCCTTCCTTCAGATAATGTCTTACGGTCATTATTAGGTGCGGGGTTCAGGGCACCGCTGGCTCCCCATCTAGCACGACCGGTATTTTTCAGTTTTTGAAAACTTCCGCCCTAAAGATCAGATCCTGCACGTTCATGCCGCAGGATCCTGCACCCGAGAGTACCATTAATGTCTGCAGCTGTTCGACCCGCTTCGTGTCGATCTCGGAAAGCCTTAAATATTCCGGTAATTTGATGTTCAGCAGCATGGTGCCGTCAAGCGGCCATTCATTTTTCGTGACCACAGCGCTCCTTGCGACTTCAGGATGCACTTTTATGAACCCCAGCACCGCGTCAAAAGTATTTTTCATGCGCAAGGCCGCTTTTTTGTTCTTGACCACAAAGCTTTTCTTCATAACGACGGCTTGATAAGGGAATCCCGTCATCAGATAAGTGTTAACCAGACCTTCCAGCAGCACGCTGCAGCCCAGGTAAAACAGATAACTGCGGTAGGGATCCAGTACGAACAGCGCGTCAGCCTTGTTATCCTTCAGTGCGGTCGCGATCTCGCCGGCCCGCAGAGGGATCCGGGTGATGTTCTTTATTTCATCCTTCTGCTCCATTTTCTGCAGCACCATATTCACAAGGTATTCATCGCCGGCAAGAAATCCAAGCCTCTTTCCCGCCAGATCTTTCAGCGACCTTATTTTTCCATAATCTTTGGGAATGATGATGGCATCTGCGGCGGCGCGCAGCTCCAGGGAACCGAGCACCTTGATCGTGTCATTATCGACCACGGGCGAAAGCAGGAGGTCATACCACGATACGGACGTTATGTCACACTCGCCGCTTTTGAGCTTCTCCAGCGACCCGCTCTCGATATCTACGAACAGCGGTTTGACCTTTTCCAGTTTGTAGTACTGACGCGAGGTGTCAAGTTCGGCCAGGTAGAAAGGCAGACCGCCGAACGCCCTTTCAACGCCGATCCGTACGGACGACGGCTTTAATTCCCGGTATTGAGGAAAACCAACAACAGCGATCAATGCCAGTACCGCAAGGAATATCAGGATATTCAACATTCCCTGCGTGACTCTACGGTTCAATTATTTGCCCTTCTCCAATTCCTGTATCATCATCAAATACTCAAGCGATTTCTTGGTGTTTTTCAGTTCCCGGTATGCGTAAGCAAGGTTGGTCAAAACATCGATATTCTTCGGCTCAAGCTTGAGCGCTTTGTCCTCGTATATTTCGATCGCCTTCTGGAAATTCTTGACCTGGGAATAACAGACAGCGATCATGAACCACGCCGCGAAGTCATCGCCTTTCAGGGTGATGATCTTTTCATAGTAAGAACGAGCCTCATCGTATTTTTTAAACTTAACGAGTATTTCGGCAACAGAGAACATGGCGTTCAAGTTGTTCGGCTGGATTTCAAGCGTGGCATTCCAGTCGTTGAGCGCCAGGCTGTCTTTTTTAAGGTTATAATTCGATATCCCGCGGTGATAATAACTCATGCCCAGATACTCCGTGGTAATGGCGAACCTCTCGACGTTTCGTTTCTGGGCTTCGGGTTGTTCAATGCCGAGCTTGGTCTTGAGCACCCGGTTCAACTCTTCCTCTTTTTTATCGTTGTACAGCGTCACGATCTCATTTGCCACTGCCCGGTCGAACGCGACATTCTGGAACAAACCACCCTTCTGCTGATCATACCGTTTGATAAAATATTTTATCGCGTTGGAGAACTGATCGATCGCCTTTTCATAATCCTTTTTTTCGAACATGGTACCCGCTATGCTAAAGTAAGCTTCGGGATTTTCCGGATCGATGGACAAAGCCCTGTTATAGGCGGCGGTCGCCCCTTCTTTATCGCCCATCTCGGTCCGGACATGCCCCTCGATTATAAATTGCTGGGCAGCGGTGGGATCAAGTTTCCTGGCTAATTGCAGATTGACCAGCGCTTCGTCATATTTCTTTTCTAAAAGCAATTCAGAAGCGACCTTAATAAAAGTCCCCCAATATGCAGTCAGGTTGTTCTTTTCGGTTACCGTGAACCACTTCATGGTCAACGCCGTGTCTATTTTAAAGGCATTCTGAAAGGCCTTGCTTCCTGCCTGCGAGTTACCCAGCTGGATCTCGATTTGTCCCAAGAGGCAGCGATATTCAAAATCAGCTGGCGCCTCTTCGATGCCGAGCAGACATTGTTCTTTGGCTTTTTCATACTGATTTTGAGTAATATATATCTTTGTGGCGTTCTTCCGTGTCGGCGGGCATCCAACGAACAGCACCGCCAGCAGCAACACACTTAACCAACGTTTTTTCATTGAAGCCTCCTTATGCTCCAATTGTATATAATTTTTTAAAAAAGTCAATAATTAAGAGCCCCATTCGGTTTCATCAACATAACTTCTCTTCACTTTTGTCTGCATTGTCCTACAATAAATTCCCTCCCTAAGATGGGAGGGAATAAAGGGGAGGGTGATTAATACTAAAAACCCAATAAAATTATACAACCGTCAACCCCACCTTCATCCTCCCTCCCTAACGGGGCACCAATTATTATCCCCCTACCCTTGCCCTCCCTCACTAGGGGGGAGGATAAAAAAATGGTAATGCTGTCATCAAGGTGAAGGTATTAAGGAAAGGAGTCATCTCATTGACAACGGAAAAGCGCTGATTAAAATACTGGATGGCGCGGTTTATCGTGGCTATCGACGGGGGTGCCGGGTCGGGCAAGAGCACGACGGCGAAAGGAGTCGCAAAACGCCTTGACTTTTTCTATCTCGATACCGGCGCCATGTATCGCGCCGCCGCCCTTAAATACATCATGAAAAAAGGCGATCCGTCTTCAATGGACATGGAAATCATAAAGGACATCATCGCTCATACCGAGATCGACCTGCGAAGATCCAACGGTGATATCCGCGTGTTCCTGGATGGCCGGGACGTATCGGCCGAGATCCGTTCGCTGGCGGTCAGCGAACTTGTCTCACCAGTATCGGCAGTTCCAGAGATCAGAGCCTGGATGGTCGGAAAGCAGCGCGCCGTCGCCGAGGGAAAAAATGTCGTATGCGAGGGGCGGGATATCGGTACCGTGGTTTTTCGCGACGCCCAAGTAAAGATCTTCATGCAGGCGGATTTGAAAGTGCGGGCTCGGCGCAGGGCGCTAGAAATGGCAGGACAGAACATCAAGGTCGAGTTGGCTAGGGTGTATGAAAACCTGGCGTATCGCGATCAGTATGATTCCAGCCGCGACCATTCGCCGCTTAAAAAAGCTGATGATGCGATCGTGGTCGACACCACGGACCTGACGATCGAAGAAGAGATTTCGCTGGTGGAAAAGATCGTAAAAAACAAACTGAAGTTATTAGTTAATAGTAAATAGTAATTAGTGTATAAAAAATCAAATATAATGAATTTTACATTTCCTTCAATCTACTAATAACCTAATTACTAATTGCCATTTACTATGTGATCTATGTCTATTTTATCCGCATCATACCATTCGACCCCGGGCACGCGGTTGAACCAGGTGATCTGCCGCTTGGCAAAATTCCGGGTTCGCCGTTTTGCCGCCGTGATCGCCTGTTCCAGCGTCAGCCGTCCCTCGAGATGGTCAATGATCTCCTTATAACCAATGGTCTTGAATATGCTTAATGTCCAGGGATAGCCGATTTTTGAAAGCGACGTAACCTCATCCGCCAGACCCGCCTGGATCATCGCGTCAAAACGTTGGTCGATCCTCCGGTAAAGCACTTCCCGGGGCAAGTGCAATCCGATGTACCGCGGTCTAAATGGCGCAGTTGCTTTCTTCCCGCCTATGAATGAACTCAATGGCCGACCCGTGATCTCGTAGACTTCGAGCCCGCGTAATATCCTCTGTTTATCAGCAGGTTTAATCGCCCTTGCCCATGCCGGATCGATGCGCTCCAGCCTTTCGTACATACCGGCGGTCCCGAGCACTGCCAGTTCACGGGTGAGCCGCTCTTTGACGACCTTCTGCGATGGCGGCAGTTCGTGCAGGGGTTCAAAAAGAGCCTTGATATACAGACCCGTACCGCCGCATACGACCGGAACCGATCCGCGTCCGGGGATATCGCTCAGCAATGCGTGCGCGTCCCGCGCAAATTGCCCGCATGAGTATGATTCATCGGGTTCCAGGAAATCGATCAGGTGAAATCGGATCTCACTGCGTTCTAGGCGCGTCGGCTTCGCCGTGCCGATATCAAGGTATTTGTAAACCTGGCGGGAATCCGCGGAAATGATTTCGGCATCGACAGCCTTTGCCAGGGCGATGCTGATCCGTGTCTTCCCGACTCCGGTGGGACCGATTATCGTTATGACTGGATCGTTCAATGCTATGGACCTGGACGGCTGCTAAATGTAGACGCCCAGCATTCTAAGAAAAAGTATGACGCGGTCGCCGAATAGCGCCATTACCAGCCCGCCCAGGCTTAAAAAAGGGCCGAATGGGATAGGGCTTTCGCGGTGTTTTTTAGTGACCAGCAGGTAGACAATGCCAAATAAGGACCCCGCAATAGCGCCGATGAAAACGGCGATGATAATACGGGGAAAGGCGATGAATGCGCCGATCATAGCGGTCAGGAACACATCGCCCATGCCCATGACCTCTTTTTTGTATGCCCAGCCGCCCAGCACGCGGATGAGCAGTATCAGCCCCCCGCCAAAGAACGCGCCGATAAGACCAAGCCAGAAATTGCCATACAAAATCTGGAACACCAATCCCAGCAGGATCCCGGGCAGGGAAATAATGCTCGGTATTATCTGGTGGGTAAAATCGATCCCCGAGATGACGATCAGACTGCAAATGAAGACCAGGTAAAAGATCAATGCCAGGCTGAAACCGTACTGATGGTATAAGAACAAAAACGCCAAACCGGTGAGAAGTTCGACCAGCGGATACTGCCATGATATCGGTTTTCGGCAATGCGCACATTTTCCGCCCAGAAAGACATAGCTCAGCAGCGGGATATTTTCATACCAGCGGATGGGCTTGCGGCAGTGGGGGCAGAACGAATTGGGACGGATGATCGACACCGACCGCGGCAGCCGGTAGATCAGCACGTTTAAAAATGAACCGAAGACGAGCCCGAATATAAAGGAAAAAACCGTGTAGAGAATCGTCACTTTTTCGGGCTCTGCAACCGGAAATCGAAATAGACCGTATAGGAATCCAGGCACTTGTGGACCGCCTCGATGCTCTCACCAATGGTTGCCAGCACTTCCTCATATGAACAGTGACTCATCTTGGGCATGGAAAATACGGCTTTCTTCAATCCCGGGACAAGCGCTGAAGCAACGATATCATGCTCGGCCAGGCTGATGAAAACATCGGCGTTGTTTCGCGGTCTTCTCAGTTCTTTTTCCTCAATGATCCTGTTACCCATGTCAACCAGGGATTTGATCATACCGTAAAAAAGATATTTCACTTTCTCGATCACCTTCACACTCTGGGGAGAATTCATTTCCGGTGGTTTTTTTATGGTGGCTTTGATCTCTTCAATATTTTTCAGCATTCTGTCGTACTGCGCCCTTGATATACCGAGGTTCATTTACGCTAATTATATGTGATAAAGAGCCCTTGTCAATGCGTTCCAAGCGGAGTGGGGGTTTAAAAAAACAAAAGGGGGAGGATTAACCTCCCCCTTTAGCTATAAATTACTTTTTCCGTTTCTTTTTCTTCTTTGTTGTTTTCTTCTTAGTTTTTTTCTTTGCACCGCACGCTTTCATTATACCTCCTTTATGCAATAGTATAATCATCATTCATATTTTGTCAAGAACTATTTTAAGATTTCCAGATAATCCAGAAATTTTTGTTGGCGCCTCGCGGGTCTTGACAAACAGGTCTTTTTTATTATATTAAATATAGATATAAAAAAGGAGCGGTATGAAAAATTCTGTCAATCTTCTGAATGTTATTATCATGCTGGCGGCTTTGCTGTGCTTGACCTTTGCTGCCCAGCGCGTCGTAGCCGTGGAAATGATCACGGACGAAACTTGAACAGCGTGCGGCAGTGCCAGTATGGCACTAGACCAGATCATATGGAACCATCCCGGTCAGATCGCCGCCGTTGACGTGCATTACCCGGCCGGCAATCATTTCTACCTGCAGGAAGCGACCGAACGAATTCAATACTATCCACCGCCGTTCGCCGGCATGTACGTGCCGCCATGGATGTGGTTCGACGGTAACAACCACAGCAGCATGGATTATTCGATCTGGGAATCACTCATCGTAGACCGCATGAGCGAAGAAGCGCCCGTGACCATAACCATGGACGGTGCTTATTCGACCGGCGATGACACCGGTACGGTTTTCGTGAATATCCGGAATGATTCGACGGCAGAGATCTCCGGACGCGTGATCATCGTCATCACCGAAGATAGCCTTGTTTATGCGGCTCCCAATGGAGTGATGGTCCACAACAGCGTGCCCAGGGATTATATCCCGGACGACAGCGGAACGACCGTCACCATCCCGGCCGGTGATTCGGTCACCGTAACGCAGGCTATCATCGCAAGTTCCGGTTGGGTCGATGCCAATCTCAACCTGCTGGCCTGGATCCAGAACGATATCGAGCAGCCCGACTCCACAAAAGAAATCTGGCAGAGCGCCATTGTAAAACTCGTTGAACTCGGGATCGCTGAGCATGGAGCACCGGCGGCGCGGTCGATCCTGCAGCCGGCGCCGAATCCTTGCGTGGATGGCACGTCGTTCTTGTTCAGCCTGGCGCCGGGCGAGCGCTACTCGATCCGTCTTTTTGACATTGCTGGACGTGAGATCAGGACTTACACCGGCACCGCGCGCGATACCCGGGAACGCGTGTACTGGAACCTTAAAGACAAACATGGCGATGCCGTGGCTCAGGGCGTTTATTTTTATCGTTTTGACAGCGGCAACAGCGCTGCAACCGGGAAGATCGTCGTTCGCTGATCGGCTGATCGCAGTTATTTTTCGGCTAAGGCACAGGGATCCAGATCCTGTGCCTTATTCTTTTGACAGCACCTGATCCAGCGGAAGCTCTTTCTGGAACTCGTAGATCTCCTTGATCATCCGCTTGATATCATAGGTGTACTGCCAGCCGGGATAGTCATGCTGGAATTTTTTCACGCTGCTGATGTACCAGATGTGATCGCCGATCCGGTTCTTATCCTCATACTTGTAGACAAGCTTCTTGCCGGATAACTCCTCGATATCGTCGATGGCTTCGAGGATCGAACAATTACTATGCCGGCTGCCGCCCATGTTGTAGACCGCGGCGACCCTGGGTTTGCGGAAAAAATGATAGAACGCGTTCACCAAGTCGTATGAATGGATGTTATCCCTGACTTGTTTACCTTTGTAACCGAATACATGATACGTTATCCCGGCGATGCCGCACCGCACCAGATACGAAAGGAAACCGTGCAGCCTTGTGCCTGAATGCGCCGGACCGGTCAGGCAGCCGCCGCGGAAACAAACCGTCTTCATGTTAAAGTACCGGCCGTACTCCTGAACCAGCACGTCGGCCGCTACCTTGGACGCGCCGAATAAAGAATGCAGGCAACCGTCAATGCTCATCGTCTCGTCGATGCCGTCATTGTACGGATGGTCTTTTCTGATCTCATACCGCTTTTCCTGCTCGACCAACGGGAGCCGGTTCGGCGTATCGCCGTAGACCTTGTTCGTGGAAACAAAAATGAACACCGCTTCCGGCGCGAACTGGCGTGTCGCTTCCAGCAGATTCAGGGTTCCGTTGGCGTTCACGCCGAAATCAGTGAACGGCTCCTTGGCCGCCCAGTCGTGGGACGGCTGCGCCGCGCAGTGGATCACGATCTCCGGTTTGGATTCCTTGAATACCTTTGATAGTTCTTCAAAGTTCCTAATATCGATATTTTTATGGCGGTAATTAGCGGGGTAACGGCTGGTCAGGCGGTCCCGCATCCATTGGGTGGAAGCTTCCTTGCCGAAAAAATACGCCCGCAGATCGTTATCTATGCCGATGATGTCAAATCCCTTGTCGATAAAAAAAGATACGGACTCGGAACCGATAAGTCCGGCAGAACCCGTTATAATGGCCGTGCTTTTATTCATTGTCCATCTCTCCTTTGCGCATTAACTCAGCTTTGACATGTTTGAATATCGTCCCGGTACCGTTCAGGCTGCGATGCCCAAGTTCCCATGCTTTTTCATGCATGCGCCGGTACATGTCACTGGACCCGAGGATCGCGGCAAGCGGCGCGGTCAGTTCATCCGGCGAACTGACCCATTCGCCGGCGCCGTTCGCCTTGAGAAAGTGCGCGAACCGGTGCTCCTGGGCAGAACCCGCGCGGGGCGTGATGACGACCATGGGTCGCCCGAGACCGAGACCTTCAGCCATGGTCACGGAACCTGGCTTGCTCACGATAACATCGGCTGCCCACATGAATTCATGCATATTTGACACCGCGCCGAACAGATGCAGGGGCCACCGCGCGCGTGTTTTGAGCGCCTGCGCTTTGATAAAGTCCTTCTCGTTCTTTCCAAAAATGACCGCCAACTGGACGGGCGATTCGATCTGCATGATCGCCTTGATCGCGGTATGGAAATCGACCATGGTGCCGAGCAGTCCGCCGATCAGCAGGACCGTCGGTTTATCGGGTAGCAGCCCCAGCGATCGCCTGACTTCCTTCACGTCACTTTTAGTGACCGGCAAAAATCCGGCGCGCAGCGGCATACCGGAAACCGTGATCCTGTCGACCGCGACCTGGTAGGTAAGAAGTTCATCGCGCAGCGGTTCGTTCATCACGTAGTAACGGTCGATCGCCTTGTTCACCCACAACCCGTGGACCGCCAGATCGATAATAATGGTATGCATAGGTACGTTGAAAAAATCCTTCAAGCGCCCGGCTACGACGTTTACCTCTGGCTGCAGTGAAACGATGATGTCGGGCTGTCCGAACTTGTGCTTCAGTTTCTGAAAGGTCGCGCTCATGGAAAAGATCATGCCTTCGGCAAAACGGTATCCGCCCAGCATTACCTCGTTCTGCTTCTGCAGGTTCTTATAACCGCTCTTGAACAGACCCTTGAGCTTGAGATCGCCCAGCCTTCCCAGCGCGTCGGTCCGTGAGCCGGCGGGCGAGTAATCAAGCAGGTTCATGATCTCCGGAACGAACTGTCCGTTCCCCGCTTCCTTGACGTAATCGTAAAAGGCAAAGCTCGGATAGGTGTGCCCGCCCTTCCGCGAACAGTACATGACCCAGATCTTTTTAAGCCGCTTGTGAGCCATAAGTTTGAAAGTACTCGTACTATAATCAGAAAAACCGCTGAAGTCAATAACCAGCGCTGCCGTATCGCTCCTTGACTTGCCCGCGAATCCGTATACACTATGGCGCCATGTCACTTGTATTGCTAAGCGCTGTACTGTTCAACGCAAACGCCGTCTACATCGGCGAATTCAGCGGTCCGATCACGCCCGCCTCGAGCGCGTATTTTCTAGAGGCGATCACCCAGGCCGAGAACGACAGCGCGTCGTGCCTTATCATAAAAATGGATACGCCGGGTGGCCTCGACGAATCCATGCGGGAAATAACCAAGCGTATTCTCAACGCGTCCGTGCCCGTAGTTGTCTACGTCGCGCCCAAAGGCGCACGCGCGGCATCAGCCGGCGTCTTTATCCTGTACGCGAGCCACGTCGCGGCGATGGCGCCGGGTACCAATGTCGGCGCCGCGCACCCGGTAGGATTGGGCGGTGAGAAACAGGACAGCGTCATGATCGGCAAGGTGACCAACGATGCGGTCGCGTATCTGCAATCGCTGGCCAAGGAACGGCATCGGAACATTGCCTGGGCCGAGCAGGCTGTGCGCCAGAGCGTCTCCGTGGACGCGGACACAGCGCTCAAACTCGGGATCTGCGAGATCATTGCCCCCAACGATCAGGACCTTATCGCCCAGCTTGACGGACGGCAGGTCGTCGTTAACGAAGACACGCTGACCCTGACGGTCGCGTCGGCGCCGGTCAAGAAAGTCGTAATGTCATTCCGGGACCGCCTGCTCCTGATAATCACCAACCCCAATATCGCTTATATCCTGCTCCTCCTTGGTATTTATGGATTGTTCTTTGAATTGCAGCATCCGGGACTTATTTTTCCGGGCGTGGTCGGCGGCATCTGTCTTATTCTCGCCTTCTACGCGCTTCACATCCTGCCGGTGAACTACGCCGGAGTAGCCCTTATTGTTTTATCGGCCATCTTTTTCATTATTGAAATATACCTTACGTCGCACGGGCTGGCGACTATCGGCGGCGTTATCGCGCTGGTCATCGGCTCGGTCATTCTGTTCAATAGCAATGTACCGTTCCTGCGTGTTTCATGGGAGGTGATCATGCTCGTTGCCATAATCATTGTCGCGTTCGTGGTGCTGATGCTGATCATGGGTATCGGCGCCCAGTTCCGCAAACCCGCCAGCGGCAAGGAAGGGATGGTCGGCGAATCCGGCATCGCCAAGACCGAGATCGATTCTGAAGGCGGAACGGTTTTTGTCCACGGCGAATTATGGAACGCCGTCAGCGACAAACCCATCAAGAAAAACAGCCGGGTCAAGGTCGTAAACGCTTCCGGGGTGCTTCTGAAAGTCGAGCCCCTGTAATGGCGTGGATCCTGCTCTGCGCTGCGTTTGAGACCTCACTATTCCCGGCCAGCGATTTTCTCGAAGCCCGCTTTAACCCGGCATATCACGCCCGGACCCGCACTGAATTCTCTATCACCGCGGACGAACGTTTCAGTCTGTCCGACCTGAGTACCTATACTGCCCGGTCGCAAATCAGGAACCTGGCGTTTGAAGTTACACGATTCGGCAATAGCCTGTACCGCGAAAATAGCCTGACGTTCGGATACGGGTTTGCCATCCGCGGCACCCTGCATGCCGGAGTCGATGTCTCGGCTTTGAACTGCTGGATAAAAGACCTTTCCAGCCGGTATTCATACGCGGTCCGTTGCGGGGCATGTTTCGCGTCTCCTACTGGCGAGCTTGGCTTGTGGCTGAACAATTTGAACATTCCGCGGTTCAGCGAAACCGACCGCGTACCGCTGACCTACGGCGCGCGCGGGGTCTACGCGGTGAACACCGTCCTTTCCTGCCGGTTATCCGCCCGGTCCACGGAAACGCAGGTTCCTTTTCTCAATATCGGAATCGGTATTGTCCCGGGCTCGCTCCTGGCGTTAGACCTTGGTGTCAATTCCGACCCGCTCTGGCTTGAATATGGTTGTACCGTTCGGCTGGGAACGCTGGCCGTGAACTACTCCGGGCATAACCATCAGCAGCTGGGACTCACCCACGCATTGACACTCCTGTTCAGTTCGCATTGATCTGACATAAAGTGACGCTCCTGCTTATTCTGCTCGTTACGAGCACTGACATTTTTGAAACCGAGGAAACCAGGGATTACAACCTGATCATCGCCGAAACCGATTACCTGAAAGCCCACCCCATCGATATTAATTCCGCAACGATCGATGATCTCATGAGGATACCATACTTGAGCGCCGGTGACTGCATGCGGATAATCGATCTCAGGAACAAAACGGGCAGGATAAATTCCTGGGAAGAACTGGCTTCCAGCCGGCAGGTCGACCGGCTGACGATCAGCCGCATCAAACCGTACCTTACCTTTGCGGCCAAGCCGTACCGTCTTGAGATATTGAAGTCGCGCCTGCGATGGCGCCAGGCGGTCAGCGATCAGCACGCCAATGATTATTACACGCGCAGCCAGGCGCTGTTTGCCGGTCATCATAACCTGTTCCTTGTATCCGAGCAGGACGCCGGCGAGAGCTCGTTCTTTGATTACTGGGCTGGAGGCCTGCTCGTGAATGACGGCAAACGCAGGTTCGCGATGGGAGCCTATGATCTCGACCTGGGCTCAGGCGTGATGCTGTCCTCGGTCGGTTCGATCTTCCAGGCAACTGATTTCCGGGTCGCGAGCGTTGAACGGGGCATCGTGCCGTACACATCGGCGATGGAGAACAACGCGTTTTTCGGCGCCGCTTACGGCGACTCGCTGCTGGTCCCCTTTACGCTGTTCTTTTCCGACCACAAACTCGACGGCCGGGTCGATACCGCCGACATCGCCTGGTCCCTGGATATGACCGGCGATCACAGCGACTCTGCCGGGCTCGCCAGAAAAGACCGCATCGATGAAGAAATCATGGGTTATGACGTCGGGTATGCGGTCTCCGGCCTGGTCATAGGGCACCGCTCTTACGTCTGCACTTACACCCCGCAGTTCGCGACTAAGGATTCGCTGTTTGGATTCTACGGACGGCAGTTCTGGATGTCGGGTTTCAGCGCCCGCTACAAAAGCAATAACTTCATTCTTTTTTCCGAAGCCGCGCGCGCAAACCAGAATCGCCTGGGCGGTCTGTTCGGACTGGGCAGCATATTCCCTCACCGCACGGAATTCAGCGTTGCGGGCAAGTATTTTCCGGCCGGGTATTACTCGCCGAAGGGCGTGGAAGCCCGCGATGATTATTTCGGCCTGACCGCGGACATCGGCCAGACATCGTTCATCGCCCGGCTGGGCGCGACCTTGAACATCAGCAGTCCGGCCTCTGCCGAGTCGACCAGTTACGATTTGAAGTTCAATTTCGAAAAAAACATGACCATTATCGATTCCAAAATCCAGCTGCGCTGGAAAACGCTCGAAACCGACCGCGAGCTTTCGGGTGCCAAGATCTTCGTCCGCTTCAGACCGACCGGCTGGTTATACTGCGACGTTCGCCTTGAAGAAAAACATGTTTACACCGATGATGACTCGCTGGACAGGGGGATGTTCATATCGTGCGACCTGGGTGTCGACGCGGAGCGGTTTGATATTAAAACGCGTTATGGCGTTTTTGACACGGATTCGTATGGCGCGCGGATCTTTGCCTATGAACCTGACCTGCCGGGTGTCATCAGCAACCGGATACTGTACGGTCAGGGACAGTACGGGATCCTTTATCTCTCGGTGAAGCCGGTAAAGCAAATGTCGGTAAGCGTCAAGTGCACCGCGCTTCGCAAGGTTGTAACGAACTATTACATTGGCATGCAGGTCGATTTTAATTTGTAGTCTGACACCGATATAAATTGTTTGATTGATCACCTTTTTGCAAACCTGAAGGTTTGCCCTACCTTGTCATTCCCGCGCATGCGGGAATCCAGATGTTTATGACCCTGGACTCCTGATTTCTCGGGAGTGACAGAAAAAATGAATCGCGACAAAAGAAATAATTAGTATTACTTGAATAATCCCTGAAGGTATTTTTCAACTGCAGCTAATTTTTTTACATCCGCGCCGCCACCCTCGGCGAGATGCGGTTTCCCGCCACCCCCGCCGCTCCAGATCTTGCCTATCTCTTTAATGAGTTGGTTTGCTGGATGTTTTTTTATTAAATTATCACCAACAAAGACAATATAATCTGTTTTTTCGTTTTTATAAGTTATATATAAAACACCAATCAGAGTATCATTTTTCTCTCTTATTCTATCAGCTACAGCTTTTAAATTAATATTACCATATCTTTCATCGAGTCTATCAATTATATAATTTTTCTTTTCATTTTTTACTTTTTCTAAAAGTCTTTCAGCATCTATAGCAATTGCTTTTGAAACCCAATAGTCAATATCCTTTAGATATTCTTCACTTTCAATTAACATATTAATCACTCTTTTTATCAAACCTGAATCAGAATCAGACTTTAACTTGCTTTTTAATTCATTAATAATTTTATCTTTTTGCTGGATCTCATCGTACAGCTTCATCCCGACCACGGCCTCGATCCTGCGGATCCCCGCCGCGGCTGATTCCTGTGCCGTGATCTTGAGCATGCCGATCTCGCCCGTGCGGTCGCAATGGGTGCCGCCGCAGAGCTCGATCGAAAAACCATCGATGCGGATGACCCGCACGTTCTCGCCGTACTTTTCGCCAAAAAGGGCCATGGCGCCCAGCTTCTTGGCTTCGTCCAGGTTCGTGTAGAATTTCTCGACCGCCAGATCAGCCATGATTTTTTCGTTAACTTTCTTCTCGACGGCATCCATTTCATCATCGCTCAGCGGTTTGAAATGCGTGAAATCAAAACGGAACCTGCCAGGTTCCACAAAGGAACCTTCCTGGCGAGCATGCTCGCCCAAGACCTGGCGCAGCGCGGCATGCAGCAGATGCGTCGCCGTATGCGCCCTTGCGCATTCCTTTCTCCATACTACATCGACGGCGGCGCGAACCTGCTGCACCGAGAACGTTCCTTCGGTCAGGACGCAGTGACAGACCGCTGCCTGCTGGAAATTATAAGTATCGGTCACGTCAAGTTTAAAATCCTTGCCTGTGATCATACCCTTGTCGCCGACCTGGCCGCCCGACTCGGCATAAAATGGGTTATCCTTCAGCACCAGGTCGATAGTCTTGCCGTGCATATTGTAACGAAGGATGTCCGTTTCCACTTCTGTTGTTTCATAACCGACGAATTTCCAGGCACCTTCTTGCAGCACCTTCCATTCACCCTTGGGGATGAATTTCGCTTTTATCCTGGACATGTTCCGCGCCTGCTCCAGCATTTCGTAAAATTGCGCTTCCTCCACGGTAATGCCGCGCTCGCCGGCGATCTCGACGGTCAATTCTAAGGGGAAGCCATAGGTGTCATACAACTTGAACGCATCGGCGCCGGAGATATTTTTCCCCTTGCTGCTGATCTCTTCAAACTGCAGGAGTCCCTTGTCCAGGGTGTCCAGGAACCGCTCTTCTTCGGATTTCACCACCAGCGCGATCTCTTCGCGGCGCTTCGTGAGGTCAGGATAAGCTCCCTTGAACATATCGATGACCGTGCCGACCAGCTGGTAGATGAACGGCCCCTCGATCTTGAGCGTGCGCCCAAGTCGCAACGCGCGGCGCAGCAGTTTTCTCAGCACGTACCCGCGTTCCTCGTTCGACGGTATGATACCGTCGCCGATCCCGAAAGTGAGGGCACGGCTGTGGTCGGCGATGACATTTACCGTGACATCCTGCTGGCGATCGCGTCCGTAGACAAGGCTGGCGTATCCGGTTATCATCTCTATGATCGGGTAGAACAGGTCGGTCTGAAAATTCGTATCTTTGTTCTGCAGCACCGAAACCAGCCGTTCAAAACCCATCCCGGTATCAACGCCCTTATTTTTCAGGGGCAGGCGTTCGCCCGACACGGTCTGGTCGAATTGCGGGAACACGAGATTCCAGATCTCGATATACCGGTCGCAATCGCATCCCGGCGCGCACTCTTTCTTACCACAGGAGAATTTTTCACCGAGGTCATAGTAAACTTCCGAACAGGGACCGCATGGCCCCGAGTTGCCGGCGGGACCCCAAAAATTCGTCTCATCGCCGAGCTTGAATATGCGATCGGCGCTCAAACCGATCTTTTTACGCCAAATGGAGTAAGATTCATCGTCGCTGTCAAGCACCGATACCAGCAGGCGCTTTGTGTCTATCCCCAACACCGATACCAGGTATTCCCACGCCCAGGTGATCGCCTCCTCCTTGAAGTAATCACCGAACGAAAAGTTGCCCAGCATTTCAAAGAATGTAAGGTGGCGGCGCGTCTTGCCTACATTGTCCAGGTCAGATAGCCGCAGGCATTTCTGGATGCTCGCCGCTCGTTTGTAGGGCAGCGGAATAGATCCTGTCCATAGCGGTTTGAACTGAACCATTCCGGCGATAGTGAAAAGCACGGTCGGATCGTCGCGCGGTATCAAAGACATTGATGGCACGACCGTATGGTCGCGTTTCTTAAAAAAATCAAGGAAACTATCCCGTAGTTGCTGGCTATTCATGGTTTTCTCTGCCGCTCAGCAGTTCATATACGATGCCCGGCGTAAAACCCCGGGATACCAGGCGGCGGAATATCTTGTGCTTACTCTTGGGGTCACGGGCATCAAGATCTTTGAGTTTCCGCGCCATGAATTCCTGCGCCAGAGTTCTTTCATCCCGTTTCTCCGTGATTTTGTCGATCACTTCCGGCGGGATACCTTTTTTCCGGAGTTGGTGCGCGATGAAAATATTGCCTTTCGGGTTTAATTTTGTGTAGTCACTGACGAACTCCAGCACGAACCGCTCGTCGTCGACCGTTTTATCGGCGGTCAGATCCTGGATGATTTCGCCGACCAGCGGCTCATCAAATCCAAGCCGCACCAGTTTATCCTTGAGCTCAAGGCTTGAGCGATCGTGAAAGCGCAGTATCCGGAAAGCGCGCTCCCGGATCCGTTCTTTTTCCTGCGCCAGCACTATCGTCTGGATCTCGTCCGTTGTCAGCTCCTGGTCCACGTGCAGATCAAGCTTCATGACCACATCATTGCTCAAGCCGAACTTGAACTCACCGTCGATAAAAATCGACGAGCGTCGCTTGTTCTTTTTCTGCGGTTCGATCTTACTTATTTTCAACTGGCTTGGTCTTGGGGAAAAGTTTGGCCCGAAGTTTTTCTTCGAGTTTTTCCGCGATATCCTTGTTGCTTTTAAGAAATTCGATCGCGGCGTCGCGACCCTGGCCGATCCGTTCTTCACCGCAGGAGAACCAGGTGCCCGATTTCTCGATGAACCCGTGGTCAACGCCAAGATCCACGAGCTCGCCATACCTGGAAATGCCTTCACCGTAGATAATATCGAATTCAGCTTCGCGGAACGGCGGTGCCATTTTGTTCTTCACGACTTTTACCTTGGTCCGCGAGCCGACGATCGTTTCACCTTTCTTGATCGTCGCGATCCTCCTGATATCGACCCGAACTGACGAGTGGAACTTCAACGCCAAACCACCCGGCGTGGTTTCCGGCGAACCGTATAGGACGCCGATCTTCATGCGGATCTGGTTAATGAACACCGCGCAAGTCTTTGATTTGCTGATGACACTGGTCAATTTACGCAACGCCTGGGACATGAGCCGTGCTATCAACCCAACCTGCATTTCGCCCATCTCGCCCGCGATCTCGGCCTTGGGCACCAGGGCGGCGACCGAATCAATAACAATAATATCAATACCGCCCGACCGCGTAAGGATCTCGGCGATCTCGAGCGCCTGCTCGCCCGTATCCGGCTGCGAGATTAAAAGATCGTCCAAGTTGACGCCGATCGCCTGCGCGTACTTCGGATCGAACGCGTGCTCCGCGTCTACAAATATCGCCGTGCCGCCGGCGCGCTGCGCCTGGGCAACAGCGGTCAGGGCAAGCGTTGTTTTACCCCCAGCCTCAGGTCCGTAGATCTCAATGACACGGCCGCGTGGGAATCCACCGATCCCCAGCGCACTGTCCAGGGCAAGCGAACCGGTCGGTATAACCTCAACATCAACCCTGGATTGGCTCTCGCCCAGCCGCATCACTGAACCCTTTCCAAACTGCTTTTCGATCTGACTGATCGCCATGGAAAGGACTTTATCTTTTTCTTCCTTAGGCATACTCCTCCTTATTTCTTTTGATAATCATAGTCAATTCCCACACCAAGTCAAGTGCACCCCCGGGGCGCACTTGTTCAAAATTCAGTGGAACAAATGTAGTCGCAATCTAAAGATTGCGAAATTACTTTAGATTTCAAGGCGTTTTTACGCAGGCTGAAGCCTGCGGCTATAACTCCACAGAAAATTGAACAACTACCAAAGGGTTATTCCCCCTTCCTTAACCTCAAAAGCTTTTCCCGCGGATAGGTGTTCACCACGTTTTTAGCCTCGAGCCATCCCCGACGGCACGTCGCCACGCCGTACTTCATCCAGCGCAATTCAGTCACGCCGTGCGCGTCCGTTCCCAGGCTGATCATGACCCCTGACTCCTTCGCCTTTTTCAAATTCACGTCGTTCAGGTCCAACCGGTCCGGGTACGCGTTGCATTCAAGCCAGGTCTTTGTTTCCGCCGCCTTTTCGATGATACGCGCGATATCGATAACATAGCCTTCTCGCTTGGAGATCAGCCGTCCCGTGGGATGACCGATTAGGTCGACATTAGGATTTTCCATGGCATCGCTCATCCGCTCGGTGACGTTCTTGCTGAACCCCTGGTGCACCGATGCCACCACGATATCCAGTTTTTCCAGGACTGGATCCGGATAGTCGAGCTTACCCGTGGTGAGGATGTCGACTTCCACGCCTTTCAAAACCGTAAAGTTCTTTAACCGCTTATTTAATTTGTCGATCTCTTCCCATTGTTTATACAGCCGATCCAGTTCCATGCCGTTCGCGTAGCGCGCCGTACGCGAGTGGTCCGTGATCAGGATGTATTCATACCCCAGATCTTGGGCTTCAGCGACGAGTTCTTCGATCGTCGCGTCTGAATCAGAATAGACCGAGTGCATCTGCAGATCGCCCTTGATGTCCTTATGCTCGACTAGATCTGGCAGCTTCCGGTTCATCGCCAGTTCTATCTCACCCCGGTCTTCACGTAATTCAGCCGGTATCCACGCCATGCCGAGCGCTTTATAAATACCTTCCTCATTTTCGCCGGCGATCCGGCGCTTACCCTTGAACAAGCCGTATTCGTTGAGCTTTAGTCCTTTATCCACGGCCAGGCCGCGCAACTTGACATTGTGTGCCTTGGAACCGGTGAAGTACTGGAGCGCCGCGCCGTATGACCGTTCGTTCACGATGCGGACATCGACCTGAACCCCGTCTTCCACGATGATCTCACCTTTGGTGTCGCCAGCCGCCACCACTTCCTCGGTCTCGGGGAAACGGGTAAAAGTTTCAATAATCTTTTTGCCGTCCTTGCCCGTCGCCAGGATATCGATATCACCAATGTTCTCGTTCCAACGACGAAGCGACCCGGCCGCGGAAATATTGATGACATTGGTGTTTTTTCTCAGGTATGCGATCACCTTATCCGTCACTTCCTGCGCGACGTTGATCGCGAGCCGTTCATGGCTGCGTTCGTAGAGCAGGATCCCCTTCATGATGTTTTCTGTCTTTTTCGCGCCCATCATGGGCAGCTTGGCGAGGCTTCCGTCTTCGATCACGCGTTTCATTGAGGCAATGTCCTTGACACCCAGTTCTTTATTTGCCAGAGCCAGGGTTTTGGGGCCGATGTACTGGATGTTCAGCAATTCCAGGAGGGACAGCGGGATGCCCCTGGTGGCTTCCGCGAGCTTTTTCATCTTGCCCGTGGTCAGGTATTCTGATATCTTTTCGGCTATGGCTTTGCCAACGCCCTCGAGCTGGTCAAGGGTTCCGGCCTTATGGAGATCGGCAATATCGTCCACCAGTTCTTCAAGGACGCGCGCGGTTTTGCGGTAGGCAATCACTTTGAAGACGTTCTCGCCCTTGAATTCCAGGGCATCGGCGATCTGGTTGAAGATCGCAGCTAGTTCCTTGTTTTTTTTCATTGTAAATTTTACTTAACCAATGATTAAAACTGTTGAACCGGAGACTTTTGAATGCTTGATTTTCATTAGCGCCTTGTTCGCGTCGGTTAATTTATATTCATTTATTTCAATTTTGATCTTGAACTCTGATGCTGCTTTCAAAAAGACGCGCACGCTCTCGCGCGTCGTGTTCGCGATCGAACACAGACATTTTTCCGGCCCGATCGCAGAATAGTCAAACCCCGGCAAAGGCGTCGCGTAAATACCGGCGGCTACGACCTTTCCGCCCTTATCGATCTTATCCAGCGCCTTGACGATCAGTTCGCCGCTGGGCGCGAATACGATCGCGGCGTCTAAAAATGTTTTCAACGAGTCAATATTACTGCCGGTCCATTCTGCACCGAGTTTCTTTGCCAGATCCAGTTCGCTTTTTGTCCGGGAAACAACGTACACCTCCAATCCTTTATGCACGGCGACCTGGATCAATATATGAGCGGATGAACCGAATCCAAAGAGCCCCAGTTTGCCTGAATTCTCCAGGCCGGTAGCATTGAACGCCTGATACCCGATCACGCCGGCGCAGAAAAGCGGCGCAGCTTGGGGATCAGAGTATTGTTGGGGCACTGGATAGATAAAATTTTCAGGAGCGATCATATACTCTGCGAATCCGCCGTCTGCGTCATACCCCGTGAACATCGCATCAGCGCACAGATTCTCTTTTCCCATAAGGCAATATTTGCATTTTCCGCATGTCTTGTATAACCAGGGTACACCGACCCTGTCGCCCGTCTTGTATTTCCTAACAGATTCACCGGGTTTGTCAATAAGACCGATGATCTGATGGCCGGGGATCACCGGCATCTTATGCGCGGGTAATTCGCTCTCGCAGATATGCAGGTCGGTACGGCATACGCCGCAGACCGAGATCTTGATCCTGACCTCACCCGCCTGAGGTTCAGGGACCGGTACGTCCTTTAATTTAAGCGGACTGCTTTCCAACGGCTGTTGTTTTTCTAGAACCATCGCCTTCATGATTCATTTACTCCTATATCCATGTTTATAAATTTATGTTATCCTTTTATTTTTCTCAGACTATGGCTTGATAATGGTGATTATTTTTTCAATGACCTTAGCAAATTTGCCTTTTTTATTGTTCCGACTTTATAAAGTACAATATGGCTGTCAGCTGTAAAAATCCGGTTGGGCCTGATGTTGCTGGTTTGTTTAAGAGTTCCTTCGGAAAAATCGCTGTCATTCAGAAAAATCGAATATTTATCGCTTATTAAGCGGCTGGTTATCTGACTCAGGATCAAGTCGTCACCATCCAAAGAAGCGATCACTAATGCGGGACGTCTTTTGGCTTGCGTTAGATCCGAGAAAGGAAATGGTACAACAACGACATCGCCTTTTACAAATCTTGCCACGCTTTATCCTCTTCAGGCTTCAGCCAATCTTTATTCAACGAAGATTCGCTGGCAATGGCAGTATCATTTTTCTCCCTGAGAACCTTGGCTTTTAAAAATCTGATAAAATCAATGATTTCAGCGATGAACGCATCGGGAACCTGTTCAATCTCGTGCAAAAGAACATCTTTGTTACTCATATGCGCTCCTTTCATATATCCATATGTCAACCAAAAATGTTAAATTTAAAAACCCTTGCGGTATTCATTATAATCAAGAAATGCGGTCCGTCAATAATAAAAGTTAGAATCACCGATTCCACAATTGCGAAATAGTGGAATCGGTTATGGCAAGTTGTTTTACACTCTTGATTTTACAGCCGTAGCCTTCTGCGCACGGCCGAAGCCGGACAGATCTCAACGCAACAATAGCAGCGTATGCATTTTTGGTAATTGATGACAAGATCACCAATCGCATGCATTGGGCAGACCTGTTCGCACGCCCGGCATCGCGTGCACTTTTCCCTGTCAATGACCGGCACCAGCCGCTTTTGCCCGCCCGCCCAGACCCGCTGGCCCAAGCCTACAAGGATATTTTTGAGCGGATATCTATAAGGCATAGAGAAATTTTTCAAAGGATGAAAAGGGCCATCGATCTTCACCTTATCAGGATCCAACAACCCGCGCTTTTGCGCTGCTTTCAGGGTCGAGCATTCCTTTATCGTAATACCGGCCATACGGCAGCAGATATAGTCCAGGGCATGTCCATTCGTGGATGCGATGATCAGGTTTGGCGTATGCAAACGGCCGGTGCTGTCATGAATGCGCAGGCAATCCGCGATAATCAGATCAGGCGGCCTGAGTTCGTAGATATCAATAAGCAGTTCGCTGAATTCCTCAAGGGTCGAGCATATTGAGTGTAGATAAGGTTTTAGTCCGCCGGGTACGAGCCCAAAATGGTTCTTAACCGCGACGCTGAGTGGGGTCAATATATGGGTCTTGAATTTCGGCAGCGAGACCAGGAACTCACAGTCCAGGATATCTGCCGACACCATGATCTCGGTGATCTTATTATGTTTTATCGCTACCGAGCGGCTTTTCGTGCCGATGGCCTTGAAGGCTTGCAGGCTCGCGGGTAAGTAACCGCTGCCTCTTGCCACCTTCACTTCGCCGGCCTGCTGCGGTATCGGATTGTCACCCACCGTACATCGCGCGCCCATTTTTTGCAGGATCTTGACCACGGTTTCGATCAACACCGGATCAGTTATGACGCATTCATCGGGCCGCGCCGCGCGCAGCATGTTCGGCTTGACAAAAACCTTTTTGCCTTTAAGATCGGTTTTCACGCACGCCGTGAAAATCTCGGCCACCGTCTTTTCGAGTTCGATGGCGTTTTTAATATAAACTATCAAGGATTCGTTAGGAGCTGCAAAGACGGGTGCGTGAATAGACCATGAAAATCATGGACCGTCAGTTCCTGCGGCCGCTTGCGCAGCAATGCCTCATCCACGCCGGTCGGCACCGCTCTCAGCAGGTACTTTAGCGCGTTCTTAAGTGATTTGCGGCGATAGCAGAAGATCCCCTGCACAAATCTAAAAAATCGGTCTTCGTTCGCGAGCGCAAAAGGCGCGTCCTGTTTATGCATGATCACGACCATTGAATTGACCCTGGGCACCGGAGTGAAAAAACGCGCCGGTATGATAAATCCTTTTTCCATCCTGAAATGGTACTGCAAAAATATCGAGATCGAGCCGTACGCCGCTTCATTGGCATGCGCTAAAAGACGATCCCCGTATTCTTTCTGGATCGTAAGCACGGCGCGGTCAAATTTGTTTTTCTGTTCGACCAGTTTTTCCAGGATCTGAGTGGTGATAGAATATGGTATGTTGCCGACAATGATATCGGGTTTGAATTCACCCGGGTCCAGGGTTAGAAAATCGCGGTGCACGACGACGACGTTGGGTAACGATAGGTCCTTAAGCACGACGGCAAGGTCGTTATCGATTTCAACCGAGTAGACTTTAAAAGCTCTCTCTGCAAGCTCACGCGTTAATCCACCTTTACCTGCCCCGATCTCCAGAACGATCTTGTTATCGACACCGGCGCATTCAACGATCCGGCGCAGCATGCCTTTGTGCTTTAAAAAATTTTGACTGAACCTGCGTTTGGGGTACAACTTCATAAAGACAAATTATTGTTGGGGTCAAATCTTGACATTATACATTTCTTTCTTAACCGAATCTCTACCTCCCTCACCTGAATTCTGTGGATAATGTATAATGTCAAGATTTGACCCCGGATGAATTCATGGCCATACGCATTTACATGAACAAATAGTGAGCGTTCGTGTCGGTCGCCTGCACTATTTTTTCCTCGGAGATACTTTGCAGGAAAGCCCCGGCGCTGACAGTTTCTTTCATATAAGCAGGCTCGTTGCGCTTACCCCGGTATGATGCCGGCGACAAAAAAGGCGCATCTGTCTCAAAAACGATCCGGTCCAGCGGCATTCCCCTGAATACTTCCCGCGCCTTTTTGGAGAACGTCAGGATGCCTCCGAATCCCAGATAAAAACCCATTGAAATAATGACCTTCGCCTGTTCCATGGTACCGCTGTAACAATGGAATACGCCACGGCCGTATTGCTCCTGTTTCAGGATCTCGATCGCGTCCTTGACCGAATTGCGGGTATGGATCAACAGCGGCAGGTTGAATTTCCTGGCGATCTCGACATGGCGGCGGAAAAGTTTCTGCTGCGCTTCCCGGGATGTAATATCGCGGTAATAGTCAAGGCCTGTCTCGCCGATCGCGTAAACGCGTTCATGGCGCGGGATTTCCTCGATATCGGAAAGATCGCTCATTAATTCACCGGCGGCGTCATTCGGATGGATACCGATGGCGGGCAGGAGCAACGGATATTTTTTTGACTGTTCCAGCGCCAGCCGGCTGGTCTTAAGGTCGTAACCGGCATTGATTATTTTGGATACGCCCGCGGCCTGCGCGCGCTGGATGACCGCGTCCAGGTCTTTTATGAACTGCGGATCGATCAGGTGGCAGTGGGTGTCGAACATGTTATTTTACTATTCCATCCCTGGATGGCAACCTTAAGGACTGAACCCTCACTTTATTTCTCCCCCTTAGAAAGGGAGAGACTATATTTCGCTTAACAAAAGTGTCTGCACTTCCAACTGCGGGTTTTATTTTATCTTTGCTCCGGATGATATGGGCCGGTCAGCCGTAAGCAGCACGACGCCATTCTTATCCTCGGCAGCCAGGAGCATGCCGTAAGACGTGACGCCGCGGATCGTAGCCGGCTTTAAATTATCCACGATAATGATCGTTTTGCCGACCAGTTCTTCAGGCTTGTAGAATTTCGCCATGCCGGCAACGATCTGCTTTTTCGCCGCTCCCACCTCGACCTCGCAGACGATCAGGCTATTGCTGCCGCTGACGAGTTTTGCCGACAGGACCTTGGCGGTCTTGAGCTCGATCCTGGAAAACTCCTCGATCGTGATCTCAGTGCGTTTGAGCTTGGCGACCTGCAGTTCGATGATATCGTTCTCGATCTTTTTGAAAAGTATTTCAGGCTTGGCGATCGCCGGCGCGACTTTGGGTGCACTCAGCTCAACCCAGGTCTGAGCGATAAAATTGATCTGCTGCTTGATCTTTTCCGAGGTGAACGGCAGAAAAGGCTCACACAGACCGGCAAGCGCTGTAACCATCTTCATGCAGACGCAGATCGTCCGCTCGCAGATCAGAGGATTGGTCTTACGCGTCAGCCATGGCTCTTCATAGTCAAAATACCGGTTGCCTTCCTGAGCGATCTTCATTATTTCACCCAGCGCGCTCTTGAACTGGAAATTATCGATCTTATCGCCGATAACAGTCGGCGCTTTCTGCAGCATATCAAGGATCCGGTTGTCATTTTCGGCAAATACCGACGCGGTCGGTATGTCGGAATTGTAATACTTGCTTACAAAAGCCAGGGTCCGGTTCACGAAATTGCCGAGGATGTCGGCCAGCTCGTTGTTGTGCCAGGTCTGGAAATCCCGCCAGGTGAAATCCGAATCGCGATCCTCGGGAGCGTTGCGTGTCAGCGCGTAGCGCAGGGAATCCGGCTCGAATTCTTTTAAATAATCGGGCAGCCAGATCGCGTAGTTCTTGGAGGTCGAAAGCTTCTCGCCTTCGAGATTCAGGAACTGATTTGCCGGGATCTCGGATGGCAGGATATAATCGCCGTAAGCCATGAGCATGGCCGGCCAGATCAGCGCGTGAAATACGATGTTGTCCTTGCCGATGAAATGAACGAGCTTGGTATCCTTGTTCAGCCAGTAATCTTTCCACAAATCTGGTTTGCCCTGGTTCTGCGCCCACTCGATCGTCGAAGATATATAACCGATCGGCGCGTCGAACCAGACATATAGGACTTTTCCCTTGGCTTCTTCAAGGGGCACGGGCACGCCCCAGGACATATCCCTGGTGATCGGCCGGTCTTCAAGACCTTCTTTTAACCAGCCGTTCACGAAGCCCAGCACATGATCTTTCCAATGTTTTTTTTCGGCGATCCACTTGGTTAGTTTATCCTGGAACTGGGACAGGCGGAAATACCAGTGGGTAGTCGCCTTTTTCACGGGTGTGGTCCCGCAGATCAGGCACTTCGGCTCGACCAGCTGGAACGGTTCCAGCCACCGGCCGCAGACATCGCACTGGTCACCCTTAGCGCCTTCGGCTCCGCAACCAGGGCACTTGCCGATGATGTACCGGTCCGGCAGGAACCGGTTGCATTTCGGGCAATAGTACTGTTCAATCTCCTTGGGATAGATATACCCGTTTTTATGGATCTTTGTGAAAAAATCCTGGGCCATCTTGTAATGGAGCGGCAGAGTGGTCCGGGAAAAATTGTCAAAGGTCACGCCGAAATCCTTGAACGACTGCTTGATCGATCCATAGTAGGTATCGACGACTTCTTTCGGCGTTTTCTTCAGGCTCTCGGCCAGCACCGTGATGGGCACGCCATGTTCGTCGGTGCCGCAGATATAAACCACGTCCCGTTTTTTAAGACGCTGGTAACGCACATAGATATCGCTGTGCAGGTAGCAGCCGGCAAGGTGGCCGAGATGGATCTCACCGTTGGCGTACGGCAGGGCGCTGGTCACGAGTATCTTCATACATTCAATTATAGACAATTCACACGGAATGTCAATATATTTTCATTTTCCTTATCTTTGATCATTTGCTGTCTGCCATATGCTATTCGCCAGTTGGCACCTTTCTTGACACCCCTTGTTTTTTCATTACAATAATCACGCATGATGTATCTGGTCTGTTTATCCTTGATTACGATCGCACCGGTAACCGATGTCCAGGCAGCGGACAAACCCAATGACGCCGGTTCCAACATCGACATCACCTGGATTCTTTCACCCGACGACGCGTTCATCGAATATTACAGCGTCCTGCGCCGTTCTTCTCAGGACACGGTCGAACAATATATAGGCCGGACCAAATACGGGATCTGCACCTTTGAAGACAATACGGCGCAGGACAACACCGTGTACACCTATGTCGTCGCGACGGTATCCGGCAGCGAGATCGCCCGTTCCAAACCTTCAAACCCCTGCCGTAGTTATCCCCAAGTTTTTCATTCCGGCAGGATAAATGTCCTGATTTGCATCCTGATATTTTCAGCGCTCGTTCTCTATTTTGTCCGACGGGCGCGTCACGACAAAAATTTGTTCATCCGTAAGATCGCGGGCTTAGCCGCGGTCGAGGATGCCATCGGTCGCGCCACCGAGATGGGAAAACCGATCCTCTATGTTCCGGGCCTCTGGGACATCGACAGTACCGCGACGATCGCTTCGATGAACATCCTGGGCGAGATCGCCAAGAAGATCGCCCGTTATGACACGCCCCTGATCGTGACCAACCGCTGGTCTGTGACCTATACGATCTCCAAGGAGATCGTTAAAGAAGCTTTTATTTCACAGGGGCATCCGGATAAATTTAAGAACGATTACATCCGTTACCTTACCGAGGACCAGTTCGGTTTTGCCGCGGCCGTGAACGGCATCATGATCCGGGAAAAACCCGCGGCCAATTTCTTCATCGGTTATTTCTGGGCCGAATCCCTGATCCTGGCTGAAACCGGCGCCATGACCGGCGCGATCCAGATCGCGGGCACGGACGCGGTCAACCAGCTGCCGTTCTTCGTCACGGCGTGCGATTACACCCTGCTTGGCGAAGAGCTTTACGCCGCTTCCGCCTACCTGTCGCGCGAGCCGCTTTTACTGGGCGCGCTCAAGGCGCAGGACTTTGGCAAGGTCCTTGCGCTGGCAATGCTTGTGGCCATAACTATTTTAGCGTTTTTCGGTCTGCATTTAAGTTCGGTCATGACGGTGAGATAAAATGAAACGGACCCTTCCCCTCGCGATCTGCCTTGTCATTGGCGTCTCCATGGTTATCCAGTTTTTCATCCCTCATCCCGTATCCCTGCGCTATAACAGCACGATCCTGACCTGGGTCATCATCCTCACCGCGTTCGCCCTGATCCTGGCGATCGGCAACGTCTTTGTTCATCACGGGAACAGGATCATTAAACAACAGCCAGGCTGGTTCTACAGCGCGGTCACGATCGTAAGCATGGTCATCGTGGCGATAATCGGATTATTCTGGGGGATCGGCGGGCAGTCGCTCTTTCAGAAGATCTACCTGAACATACTGTCGCCCCTGGCTGCGACCATGTTCGCCCTGCTCGCTTATTATATGGCTTCTGCCGCGTACCGGGCGTTCAAGGCCCGGTCGATCGAATCGTTCATGCTCCTTGCCGCGGCATTTATCGTAATGATCGGATTCATGCCCTTTGGCCAGTATATCCATCCCCGGCTGCCGGAATTCGCAGAATGGATCATGCAGGTTCCCAATATGGCATCAAAACGCGGCATCCAGATCGGCATCGCTTTTGGCGCGATCGCCACGGCGTTGAAGATCATTCTCGGTATAGAACGTTCCTGGCTGGGCGGGAAGGATTAACGAACATGAAATGGCATGAACGGCTCACCGGTATCGACCGCCGGATCATTTACGGACTCCTCACCATCTTCATTATTGTGCCATTTTTTATCCCGCTTAAATTGCGCGAGAACATAATGCCGCAGACTAAGAAACTCTTCGATTTCATGGAGTCGATCCCGCCGCACGAAAAAGCCGTGATCATTTCTTTCGATTACACGCCTTCGACCTATCCGGAATGCCATCCTATGGCCGTGGGTCTGCTGAGGCAGTGCTTCAAACGTAAGATCCCGGTGGTCGGCATGTCGTTCGATCCCCAGGGTCCGGGCATGGCCGTGGACGCGATCGATTATGTAGTGGCGGAGATCAACCGCGCGGCCGCAAGCCCTGGCGACTCGGTGCGATACGGCATCGACTATGTCTACCTTGGATATAAAGCGGGTTTTGAAGCGGCGATCCTTGAAATGGGCGAGAATATCGCGAGTGTTTTTCCCCGCGATCACCTCGGCACGCCGGTCGAATCGCTCCCGCTCATGGCACGCACGAAAAATTACAAGGATATCGCCATCGCCCTGATCATCACCGCGGCCGCGTATCCGGACTGGTGGGTATTGTACGCCCAGTCGCGTTATGGCGTTAAAGTAGGTGCCGGTCTGACCGCGGTCATGGCCGCGGAGTTCTACCCATATCTCCAGACTGGCCAGTTCACGGGCATGCTCTCCGGCATGAAAGGTGCGGCTGAATACGAAGAACTGATGCTGCGCCACAACTATACTCGCGAACTCGGCAAGGCTGAGCGCGGCATGAATTCCCAGTCCATGATCCACATCCTTATCATCGCCTTTATCATCATCGGCAACATCGGCTATTTCCTTTCACGGAAGAAAAAATGAATATGATCAGTTTACAAAATTTCCTAACCCCATATCCCCCCAACCCCTTAACTTCATTACAACGATTATCTGATATACCTTTCCTCTGTTTTTTTAAAGATCATCATTGTTGCGTATGCAATAGTAAATGGAGCAGTCTGTGAGCACAGATCCCTGGATCTGGCTCGGCGCTTTTCTGACCCTGGCGATCTTCTCGTTCCTGTTCAAGGATAATCCCTTGTACCGGTTCGCCGAGCACCTATTTGTCGGCGTTGCCAATGGCTACTATATCGCCATCTATTGGCATAACACGCTAAAGCCCAACCTCGTTGACCCTCTTGCTTCTGGTAACTTGATCTATATTGTTCCATTATTGCTGGGGCTCATGTATTTCACCAGGTTCATACCCAGGATCGCGTGGCTGATCCGCATCCCGATCGGCTTCATGATCGGCTGGGGTGCCGGTGTCTCCATCCCGGCGAATTTTCAGGCAAAGATCCTGCGCCAGATCAGCGGCACGGTCATCACGCCGGAAAGCTTCAACCAACCGTTTCTGGGTGTATGGGCTGTCATCATCTTAATCGGTGTCGTCTGCACGGTTTTATACTTTTTCTTTTCCCGCGAACACAAGGGAGTACTCAAACCAGCCTCCAAGCTGGGGATCATCTTTATCATGATCGGGTTCGGCGCTTCGTTCGGTTACACGATCATGGCGCGGGTTAGTTTGTTAATAGGAAGGTTCCAGTTTTTGTTGGGAACGTGGTTAGGATTGATAAAATAGAAGCGGGGATGAAGAGCTGCAGGGAAGAATGGATGAAACGAAGCGAGGATGATAAATAAGGCATATCAGAATATCCCACAGGAACACCATTTATTGGTAGGGCAAGGCTTTAGCCTTGCTAACGAAGACAGGATATCAGAATAAATCCGGAGTTAACTCGTGAGAGTTTTATATAAGCCTTGCGGCTTAAAACCAACTAAGGAGGTAACAATGAAGGACTTTGTCAACACCATGCTCAATTTAGGTCTTGGCACTTTGATCGTGACCAAGGAAAAAGCTCAGGCGATCGCCCGCGAGCTCATTAAAAAAGGTGAGTTGAACCGTGACGATGCGCAAAAGTTTGTGAATGCACTGATCAAGCACGGCCAGCAAGCCAAGTCCGAGATCACCACCGAACTGACCGCGGCGTTCAAAAAGACAATGGACAAGTTCGATTTCGCCACGAAAAAGGAAGTGAAGGATCTTAAAGCCGAGGTCGCCAGGCTTAAAAAACTCCTGCAGCAGGCGAAATCCGGTTAGCACTCCCCTATGCTGCTGCGAAAAATAAGCCAGCGTTTTCACGACCTCAAGCGCGTGCGCCAGATCCTGCAGGTTTTAGTGAAATACGGGTTCGGTTACGCGGTCGATCGTTTGAACATCGAACACCACGGCCTCGGGAAGCGGATCGTAAACCTCAAACCGATCAAGCGCCTTCGTATCCAGGAAATGACGGTCGCGGTTCGTTTGCGAAAAACCATGGAAGAACTTGGTCCCACTTTCATCAAGTTCGGACAGATTCTATCCACCCGGCCCGACATGCTGCCGGTCGAGTTCTGCTGCGAACTCGAGGTGCTGCAAGACAACGTCGCGCCCATCAGTTATGCCGATGTGAAGAAACAGGTAGAAGGCGATTTGAAGGTCCCGCTCGAAACGATATTCTACCAGGTCGACCGCGAGCCGATGGCCGCCGCCTCACTGGCTCAGGTCCACCGTGCAAAACTGAAGACCGGCGAAGCCGTGATCATTAAAGCCCAGCGGCCTGGCATCGCCCAAATAATCAAGACCGACATCGAGATCATGGAAGAACTCGCGCGGTTAGCGGAAAAATACATTGAAGAGATCCGCGTGTATAACCCGGTCGGCCTGGTCGAGGAGTTCAAGCAGTCCATAACCCGGGAACTCGATTACAGCGCTGAAGCGCATAATATCCAGCGCTTTCACCATCAGTTCGCCGGCGACCCGACCGTGTACGTTCCGCCGGTGTTCATGCAATTCACCGGTCCCCACGTGCTGGTCATGGAACAGATCTTGGGCATTAAGGTCTCGCATACCGACAAGATAGACAAGGAAGGACTGAACCGCAAGAAGATCGCGGTTAACATCGCGAACGCCTTTCTAAAACAGGTCTTCGCGTACGGTTTTTTCCATGCCGATCCGCATCCGGGAAATATCATGGTCCTCCCGCACAATACCATCGCATTCATAGATTACGGTATGACCGGCCGGATCCATCAGGAAACGCGAAGGTTCCTGTCGGAGATCATGATCGCCGTAACCAAGCGCGACGCCCAGAAGATCGCCGACATTTTCCTGGCCGTGGGCGTGCTCGACGAGCAGATCGACATGCACCGGTTCGAACTTGACCTGGAAGATTTTCTGGACCGCTATTTAGTGGAATCGCTCCAGGACCTGAAAATGGGGCAGTTCCTGAACAGCCTGCTGAACGTGACCAGCCGGTATCGCATCCGCGCACCCCAGGAACTATACCTGCTGAGCAAGGCGCTGGTGGAGATCGAAAGCGTGGGCGAGATCCTGGACATGGATTTCGACATGGTAAAACTTGTAAAACCATTCGTCCAGAAATTAGTGTTGGAAAAACGCAGCCCCAAAAGGATCGCGCGTGAAGTCCGCGCGTTCGTGGAGGTGCTGTATGATCTCGCTTTGTCCCTGCCCAAAGATCTTAAGATAATTTTCAACAAACTGAAAAAGGGGACGCTGCGGGTTGAATTCGAGCATCGCGGATTGGAGAACCTGCTCACCGAACTTGATAAGATCAGTAATCGGATATCCTTCAGCGTGGTCATTGCCGCGCTGATCGTCGGGTCGTCCATCATTGTCCAAACAGACAAAGGGCCGCATTTATTCGGGCTGCCGGTCTTCGGCATTCTCGGCTATGTCATTGCCGGTTTCATGGGACTGTGGCTGGCGATCGCGATCCTGAGGTCAGGGAGATTGTGAGTCTAGCGCGATTAATAGTCATCGAACAGGAGGTTCAGTGAAAAAATACTACCTGCTGACGATCATAATATTGGCCTTAGCCTTCTGCCTGGACTGCCGCCAGCGTCCGCCTGATAATGCGGTCGAAATGGAGATCATTCAAACCACGAAAGTGGTCTATCATATCGGCCAGATCAAGCCAGTGTTCGTCGGCGTCAAGGACGAGGGCGATACCGTGCGCGCTCATCCGACCAGCGACGGATGGTACAAGGTCTGGTGGCAGCAGAAAGGTATATGGAAGACAGGGTATGTGGATAGCAGCTGTGTCAGACCATTGAGGAATCAGCCTGGGGAATAAGTTGACTCATTATATTTTCGTCATTTTTTTTGTTTTGTGCATACCCCTGTCCTGTATCGGTAATTCTAAACCACCGACGAGCAATGAGAGGCCAGCAGTCCTCGATACATCTATGACAAAACCTATGGAAATATCCGATTCAACCCTGGCCCATCACGCGGCCGTGCTGGTAAAAACGCTTGATCCAGACAGCTTCACTGTCATCATGCAAACGCCATTCGTGATTATCGGCAATGACGAACCTGAGCGAGTCCGTTATTTTGCCGAGCGCACGGTCAGGTGGGCAGTGGACATGCTCAAAAAGGATTATTTCACAAGTGATCCCATGGATATCATCGATATCTGGCTGTTCAAGGATAAAGAGAGTTACAATGCCAATGTTAAAGACCGTTTTGGGGCAGAGCCAACAAGCCCTTATGGTTTTTTTCTGGAAGATCAGAAGGCATTGATAATGAACATCGCCACGGGCGGCGGCACCCTGGTGCATGAGATCGTCCACCCGTTCATCGCCGCCAATTTCCCGGAATGTCCGGTTTGGTTCAATGAAGGCCTGGCGTCCCTTTACGAGCAGTGCGGAGAAAAGGACGGGCACATCGTGGGGTACACGAACTGGCGGTTGGAAGGGCTCCAGAATGCGATCAGGGCTGGTTCAGCACCGTCGTTTTTGACCCTTACATCAATGACCGTGGATGATTTTTATACCAAGGATAAGGGCACGAATTATGGCCAGGCGCGCTATTTGTGCTATTACCTTCAGGAAAAAGGATTTCTTGTGGCTTTCTATAATGCATTTCTAAGGAACCACAATCAAGATCCGACTGGATATGAAACATTAAGGTCAATGCTTGGCGTGCAGGACATGAAAAAATTTAAAAAAAATTGGGAAGCGTTCATTTTGAAACTTGATTTTCCTTAATTGAATCAGTATTGTAAAACTCCACACGAATTATCCGTTAACTAAGGAGGAATAATGCAAAGAACAGTTTTTCCGAATATGGTAAAACAAAATAAATTGCATATTGCTTTGACGTTTATAATGATCGTTATTTTATGCGGCTGTTTTTATGAATCAATCATGCCGCTCGCACCGATCAATGCCGATCTTTTCGACGAAGATCTGCTGGGTGTCTGGCTGCAAACCGATCCGATCGGAAGCGATCAACCGCTTCGGATAACGATATTTCAATTCCGGGGACCAGAGTATTATTTAGAAGTATTATCCGATACTGCTACCAGCAAAGGGATACAAACGGTAGACCGGTATAATGGCTACCTGACCATGGTCGAAAAAAGTATGTTCATGAATGTGCAGGAATTAAAGCCCGGAGCCAGGCCATACTGGTTATTCAGGATCAAAAAGATCGGCAATGATACGCTGGTGGTGGCGGGGCTTTTGGAGAATATCGCCCCCCAGTTCGAATCATCTAAAAAACTCTATGAATTCGTCAAGGCGAACCTGTCCGTCGACACGGCTTTTACGGCAGTCGGCACGTTTGAGAGGATAAGCGAGTAAACAAGGCTGGTTCGTTTCCAAAACCATACAAAACAAGACAGTCTTGTTTTGTATGGAATCAATGCGGTTTTCTTTTTATTGACAGCAGCGCTTTAATATCTTCCAGATCGGTTTTTGACCCGGGTCGCAGCCACAGCCATTTGCCGTCATGAAATTGTTTGGCGTTTTGAAAAATACCCTTAGTATATTGGCCAAGTTTTAAAGTCTTTACTTTTGCTACCTCTTCCCTGCCCAGTACGACCAGAACGCAAAATTCGTTCTTTTCCGGCATCAACGAGACCAACGTCTTACCGCTTTTGCGATAGCGGATGGTCCAGTCATAATCTTTTTTACCGACGCTTAATATAGGAGAATGATCATAATGCTCGGCGATATAGACACGCAACTCGGTCCAAAGCGCTGCCTTGCGGCCCACTAGTTTGAGCATATCTTTGTCGGTTGGTGTTTTCACAAATTTATTCATAGCAATTACTCACCTATACAGCGGTTGTTATTGTCTTTTCCCTTGGTATGTATTCATCAATGAAATGGTTGGAATGGTATACTGTCACCATTTTTTCAATAAACAGGAAAAACGAAAAAAAGATCAGCATCGCGATGCTCCCTTCTTCACGGGTAAATATTCCGACGAGCGCCATAATTATTAAGAGCGTAAATATTGCTTCGGTGATCGCGTCGGATATCCCTAAAAATAGGTGATTGGTGTAAAAATACCCTCCGCCAGGGTATATGATCGAGATCTTTTTAGCTTCTTTTTTGTCCTTGAACGCCAGATGACAGGTTGGACATGTGTATTTTCCAGCGACAAGTTCATTCGTGCAGCGCGGGCATAGGTGCACCCTACCCCTCGTATTTGTGGGTTCTCCAGTGAATGATGATGATCCCATGAGGACCTCGATCTTCTTTCTGTCCCGGAAACCAACATTGCTGAATCTTTCTTTCTTGCCGTTCCTGTATTCAAGCGACAGCGCTCCTCTTTTCATCTCGATCTTCTGGCAGTCTGCGTAACTGATCTGCGCGATCGAATAACGGTAGGAGCCGTTCATCCTGATCGGCACGTGGAATATGCGTTTGTTGGTAAAGATGAGCAACGAGCGTTTCATGGTATAAATGTACCAGCCCGTCATCAATTGTTCTAACACGGAGAACGGAGAACAGCCTTCGGTCGCCATGACTATTTTTTCATCGGATTTAAGGAACGGTTTTATAAAAGATATCTTCTTGATAAGTTTTACCTTCCGGTTCTCGATCCCTTGCTTATATTTTCCTTCATGATCCGAGAACATGATATTCTGATCGATCGGCAGACCCAGGTTGGTAAAGTCGTTCATAACGATAATGAGTATAGCGATATTTGATAGACGGTCAACCGGTAAATATTAATATCAGAACACCAATCTGACACTGATCCATGAAATACGTTGTATATTGACTCAAAACATGTGTATGGCTATTCTTTAAGGATTGAACACAGATAATAGATAATATGACTAAACTATTCGACAACGGACTTATTACTGTCCGCGATTACATGCTCAAGAACGACCAGCGAGCGGCTTTGACAACCGCGGTATTCATGGTCCATCTTAAAGCAATGATCGGTTTTAAAAAAGGCGAGGTCCTCGAATTGACCGGGCAGTGGGATAAGGCCGAGCGGCTCTATGCCGACGGTCTTGAACGGTCAAATAAGATCGATGATCAGCCGCTTTCCGCCAAATATATATCTGGTCTGGCGCAGGTTCAGATCCAGAAAGGGAATTACGCTGAAGCGTTAAGGCTATTCGACGAAGCATGGAACACATGCACAGCCCTGAACGACACCAAGTGCGTGATCTACGCGCTACGGCACATGGGCGTGATCCATTGGAACCAGGGCGCATTCGACGAAGCCATGGTATATTACAAAAAAGCATTGGCCCTGGCCGAAGAGATCAAGGACAGCAAGAGCATCATTTTTATAATCGGCAATATGGGCCTTGTCCACTGGAGCCTCGGCGAATATGAAAAAGCCCTAGCGCGCTTTGATCAATGCCTCCGTTACGCTGAAGAAACTGGTGACAAAAAAAGCCTTGGCATCGCCCTGCTAAATATTGGCATAATCCACTGGCAGCTCGGCGACTATGCCAAAGCCCTGGAATTTTACCAACAGGATATCGAGCTTCTGAAAAAATTAGGCGACAAGCAGGGTATCTGTTATCTAGCGGGGAATATCGGGATCGTCCATGAAGCACTGGGAAACTACTCGCAGGCCATGGAGCATTACCGCAAGAGCCTTGACCTCGCCCTGGAGATGAACGACAAGAAAAACATCTGCTCTTCACAGCTTGACATTGCCAATCTGTATAAAATAAAAAAGGATTTTCCAAAGGCCGAGGAATACTACGATAACGCCATTGACCTGGGCAGCGAGCTCCAGCTCAAATTTTTCCTGTGCAGCGCCCTCTTTCGCAAAGCCGATCTATGCTTTGCCATGAACCGAATAGATGATACCGCCAGGCTTGTTGACGAATCATTCCAGATGGCCGAAGACATCGGACGCAAGGATGTCGTCTTCGACTGCAAGGTCCTGAGAATAAGAGCCCGTGCATTAAGCGACAATAATGCAGCTGTTTCGGGATTGAAGGAAATGCTAAAAAATACCACGGATGACAGAGAAATAGCGGTAATATACGATGAGTTGTTCACTATGACAAAAGATGCCGACGTCCTTTCAAAAGCAATATCATTGTATGAAAAGATCTACAGCAGGTATCCCAATGTTGAATATAAGAACAGGATCCTGGAACTGAGATCGCATCAAACGTCTGAAAAGACTGATCCCGCCTGATAGAGGCGGGATCATTGTAATCCAAACTGGGCATTAACCTTACCCTGAAGTCAGGGCGAATTTGAACGGTCTTGAGACCCAGACCCTGACACACTGGTCGCGCTGTTTGGCGGGCGTGAACCTTGATTCCTTTGCCGCCCTTATCGCGGCTTCGTCAAGCATCGTGTTGCCGCTCGATTTGAGCACCTGGACATCGACGATGCTGCCGTCAACATCCACCAGCATCTTGACCACGGTCATACCTTCGATGCCAGCCTTGATCGCCAGCTCTGGATACCTTGGTATCGGATTATTCAGAGGCTGCGGTTTCACCTCGACCTTGTAATAAGGAACGACATCGATCACGGGATCGACCGGCGTGGTCCGGATAATGTCCTCGATAAAATTCGTGTTCGTGATCGTTTCCACGATATTTTCGTCAGGCAATCCGGTTTGGGCTTCTACCGCGACCGGGGGACGGTCGATCTTCGGCGGATCCACGTACTGATCGATCTCCACGGTGATCGCCTCAACGAGCGTCACGATATCCTTGGTCAATTTGTAGGGTTCTGGTTCAGTGTAGGGGATGAAAATGAAGAGGAGGGTCACCATAACAATGCCGGATAAAAGGCTAAGGCGGAAGTATATCGGGTACATCGCTTTATGGTCGTTCATGGCTGCTCCTTTCACCCCTGTCAATCACCCTTACTTGGGGTTCTCTACTTATATATACAGATATCTACCGGATGTATTCCATCAAAAACCAAGACGCGCACCTTAGATTATAGAAGTAAAATGCCTTCTCCCCTTGTGGGAGAGAATTAAGGTGAGGGGTGCCTTTTTATTCACCCTCCCCCTGACGGGACACCAGTTATTATTGAATGCATTTCTTTAGACGTTGCCATCAAGGGAGGGGAAATGAAAGTAGTGATATTCATGGGTTCATCACTGTAATCATTCAATATCACTGCTTGCCCCGTAAGATGTTAATCGTACGGGGTAATCTTGAGAGCTATGACTTTTTTTCAAAGCTCTCATACCTTGACAATGAATTGATTTGTCATATATTATTATGGGGGAGCTAAAATGACCTCAATTATCCTGTATTTTCTCAGCTTTATCGCCGGTCCTTTCATGGAACCGGACGGCTATTTTATCAAACCCGTGATATCACCCTATGGCATAATATCGACTGACAACCATTGCTCGGCACTGTACTTGATCAGCACTTATAATAATGGCGAGAGTAAGATCGAACCCCTGCTCACGGCGCCAGGCTGCGGCCGTTATTTTTCTCTGTCGCCCGATGGCGCGTCGATCGGTTTTAAACTGATCAGGGAAAACGGCTTCCAGTCCCCTGCACTCTATGACCTGGAAAGCCGAACCATGACCGAGCTGCATAAACCCGAATACCAATGCGGTCAGGTCAGCTTTGCTTTGAACGGCGCTATTGCTTTCACTGTCGGGAACGAATCAGTTGTAATATCCGGATCAAGTACGCGGCATTATGACCTCAGATGCTATTCCAACCTCACGCCGATCTCCCCTGATGCCAGTTACGCGGTGTTTAATGATGATAATGACCAGCTCTGGCTTATCGATCTTTCTGATGGCGCCAGGTTGCGCATAACCGACAATAAAAATGGTTACTGCTACCCTATCTGCTCGCCGGACAGCCGATCCATCGCATACTCCACGCTTGGCGGACATATCCTGGTCTATGATATCGCTTCCCAAAAAACCTACGATATCGGCGATGGGTTGAACCCTGCCTGGTCGGCTGATGGCGATAGACTTGTGTATTATGTTACTGAAACCAATGAGAGATCCCTGATCAGTTCGGAATTGATCATGACCCGGTTTGACGGTACGCAAAGATCAGAACTGACCCATACTGTTGATGTTTTTGAAATGGATCCGCATTTTTCTGATAACGATACAAAAGTGATCTTTCATACATTTGGGGCAAGGGCGATCTGTGAAGGCGAACTGCGTGACAATGAGTTGAAAAATGTCCGTGTCATTTACGAGACGTCTGATCCACTGACAATAAACCACTATAGGGTACAACCTGACTTCGGTTCGCGCGATTCCATCGATGTTCCTTATTATCACCAGGTATACGACACGCCATCCTGGCATTCTGGATACTGGTCGTGCGCGCCCACGACCGCGATCATGGCGATCGCCTATTACCGAAAACTCCCTCACTGGGACTGCTGGTGTTCATCCCCTTACGGCCACACGAGCCACTTTGGCCGGTATATCTGCGAGCGCTATCATTACCGCGAGGTCGATTATAACTCGGAAGCGCTTGACTATGCGGGCAACACGGCCTGGGGCGGCTATGGATACATGTGGTATAACGGTTACTCGCCCCATTCCCGGATGGCGAATTATATAAATTATCATAACATGACTTCCTGGACCGACGACTCGCCCACCTGGGACGAAACCATCGCCGAGTTCAGCGCGGGTTATCCGTATTGCATCTGCGCCATGCTCACCACTGCGGGACATCTGGTCCTGGCGGTCGGTCAGGTTCTGAACTGGCGCACCTTGATCTTCAATGATCCCTACGGCAATAAAAATGAAGGTTATATGAATTACAATGGCAAGTACGCGCGCTATGACTGGCCCGGTTATAACAACGGTTACCAGAACCTGTCAACGGTCGCCTGGTGTGCCGGTGCCGAGGGCGCGTGGGAACCAGCGACCGATACGATCGCGGACGACCTGCAGTTCGAAGACGGGTTTTACCTGCACACGGATTCGCCCTCATCCATGGCATACTGGTGGGACGCGCTGAGCGGCTTCCGCGGTCACATGTGGTACACGTACACTACGGGCGGCACAACAGACACGTGCTATGCCACTTGGACGCCGGTATTACCTCAGGCGGGTGACTATGAGGTCTTTGTGTATATTCCCTCGATCCACCATACGGCGACCGGAGCGCGTTATATCATCAACCATGCCGGCGGCAGTGCGACCGTGGTGGTCAATCAAGCAAATTACACGGATTCGTGGGTATCCCTGGGCGCTTATGACTTTAATACCAGCGGCGGTTCAGTACGGCTGGCAGATGCCACAGGCACGACCGGACAGCAAATCGCGTTTGACGCGGTGAAATGGAGCTGGCGCGGCACCGATATCGCCGAGAGT